>CABMGC010000076.1 GCA_902385515.1 uncultured archaeon | reverse complement strand
CATACGCAAGAACATCGAAAGTTGCTGTGCCTTTCTTCACCAGATAGTCTATTCCTATTATCTTGCTGCTTCCTAGCCGAATTGAGGCGACGGCACCGCTCAGCGCGTACGGCCTCAATTGCGCGTGTATCCGCGCCTCTTGTATCTGCGCATCTATTATGGGCGAGTCTTCACTCAGCTCCTTATCGGAATCGTAAATCAGTTTGTTGATGCTGCGCCTGAAGCTCTGCTCGTCAGCAAATCTGAGATTCGTCGCGCACCTTCCGTACCTGGCGTGATAGACGTTTATGGGAGACCTAGGCGAATTTATCTCTATTTCCTCAAGGTTTTTCCGGTCTTCCAGCAGCACGCCTATCGGGCCATAGCCCGCGGTATCGTGCGCCACAAAGTAGGCGAGGTAGTCCGCCCTGTCAAAAGGCACGCTGCGGGACATGAACTGCGAGGCTATCGCCTTGGCCGAATTGAACGACAGAATGTCGACGTTTTCTTGGGACTTGCTGAGCTCGTCTATTACGAGAGACTTGGCTTCCTCCATCAGGCGCACATCCGATCCGGACATCCTGCCGGAATCTCCGATGACGTACGAGAACTCGTTGCCGTCCTTCGCGATGAAGCGGGGAACTGCGCCGCCGACCCTGTCGATCTCCGCAATGACTGGGATCGAATCCAAGGAGAATCCCATTTTGCAAGGCAGCGGCCTTTCGGAGGAGGTTTTCCTCGCTCGGCATCTGAATCTATTTACTAAACTATATAATCTTTTACTAAAGTAAAACATGATGTAATATACTGCAACGCGTAATTAATATGCTTTTCGGAGATGCCGGCATATTGCGTTTATCACCCTACGGAATCGTGCCCTGACGGCAAGTTCGGATACGTTTATATAATTAAGCGCGCCAAATAAACGATATGGCAAGAAAGGAGCGTGGGGAAGATGAGATCTGGATGCTCAGGAAGCTTATGAGCAGGCCGAACTTTGCGGTCCTGAAGCTTCTGATGGCGAAGTCCCCTAGGACGACCAGAGAGCTTTATGCCGTTCTGGGCAAGAGCTTCACAAGGAAGACGCTGATCATAACCCTGAGGAACCTTTCCATGAACCTCAACGTGCTGCAGCCCACCCACATAAGGACTGAGCACGGGTACGACCTAGGCTACGGCATAAACCCGAAGCTCAAGGAAGTCATAAAGCAGCTCGAGAAGTGCGAGAGCATGGTCAGGAGCGCCTCCGCAAGCCCGAAGAACTGATTCTGCGGCTACGATGCTTGCCGAGCGCCCGGAAAAGTTTAAAATACAGCTTTGCGAAGATAGAGTTATAATCCTTCATTCGCATGGCGTGTTGAAATGATAAACAAGAAACCATACGTGCTCGAGAGCGTGGTGAAGACCACCCCAGACGTATTCACGTTCAGGTTCAGATCCCAGGACGGCGAAAAGGTCGACTTCACCCCGGGCATGTTCGCGATGCTCTACTGGAGGAACAAGGACACAGGCGAGGAAATAGGCAGGTCATACTCCATCGCGAGCTCGCCTAACGCGGACTATTTCGATTTCATAATAACCATGATACACGGCATGCTCACCAGCAAGCTCGAGGACGCCAAGCCTGGCGACGTCTACTACATATCCGCGCCGTACGGCCAGTTCAAGATCGAGCCGAACTCGGGCGGAAAGCTCCTTTTCCTAGCGGGAGGCACGGGCATAGTGCCCTTCATATCACTCATGAAGTACACGGAGAGCACGGACCTTAAGCTCGACATAAGCATGATATGCAGCATACGCTACCCCTACGAGATGCTGTGCAGGGACACGCTTGACGAGATGAAGGAGCGCAAAGAGCTCAGGCTCGCAGTCACTGTCACGAGGCCCCAGCCAGGGGATGACTGGACCGGCCAGACCGGGAGGATAGACGCAGACATGATAAAAAAGTACGTCCCTGACGTATCTGAAAGAGTATGCTACATCTGCGGCCCCATGGCCTTCGTCAACGCGCTCAAGGCGGCGCTGACCAGCATGGGCATCGACGGAAAATCGATAAAGGCGGAGATGTGGGGAGAATGAAGGTCAGCGCGCGTAGCTGTTTATCCAGGTGTTGGAGAAAGTCAGCCCGCTGGACTGGCCGTTGAGGTTGGCCCCGCCGTAGTCGTTGACGTCACCGTTGAGCTGCCACCAACCCACGAGGTTCTGCAGCCTTATAGGAGCTCCTCCGATCTTTTCATGGTAAATCGCGGATATCTCGGCAGAACTGAGGGAGGTGTTGTAAATCTGTACGTTGGATATCTCGCCCTGGAAGGTCTGGGTGGGAACCTGTCCGGCGTCCGCCCGCGTCCCCGAAATCTGCACGAGGCCCATGCCGTTTGTTAGGACGTTCCCGGACGCCGCGCTGCTGCCGCACGATGCGGACTGCATTCCGTTGATGTAGATGCTGTTCGTGACCGCCCCGTTTTTGAAATTGGCGGTTACCATCACCCAGGTGTTGGCGATGCCGTTGGCGCTCGTTCCGTATATGTCTCCGCTGCCCGTCGTGAATCCGATGCACGTTGCGGACGTTAGTATGCCGTACTTGCCGAAACCGAAAGGCACCTGGCCCGAGCCGCCTGTCCAGTTCATCCAGAAGGAGACTGCGTTGGTGCCGCCCGCGGCGGTGTTCAGCAGGCCTACTGGCGCGTTGACCGTGACGTAGCCTGCGGGCGAGGCCTTGAAGTATGCTACAGACTGCGGATAAGCGCCGTTGCACACGCCGTTGAGGTTTATCAGTAGCGCCGAACCCACTCCCCCCGGCCGGTTCACCTGGCAGGCGCCGGCGAGCGCCCTAGGCAGGAAGGTCGTAGAATTGAAAACTCCCAGTGAGAAAAATGCGCCGAGCACGGTGGCTATGATGAGGATCGCCCAGCCGTAGGTGGTCAGGTACTCTATCGCCGTCTGCGCGCGCCTTGCCCCCCGCAGGTGTCCCGTGCTCATCCAATCGAAGAGAACATTGCACGGCAAGAATAAATAAGATTCCTCAGGCGCGCTTTTCCGACAGGTACAGTATTATCGCCTGCGCGAGAAGCAGCTTGTTCTTCGCCTGCTCCCAGACGAGGCTCCTGGGGCCGTCGATAACGTCGGCGGTTATCTCCTCTCCCCTGAACGCCGGGAGAGGGTGCATGACCTGCGCTCCGCTGGAAGCGTAAGCGAGCGTCTCTGCGTTTATCTGGTACGGCGCGAACATCTTTCTCCTCTTCTCGGCCTCGTCCTCGAAACCCATGCTCACGAACGTGTCGGTATAGACTATGTCTGCGTTGGCGAGGCCTTCCTTTAGGTCGTCGTACACGTCCACCACCCCGTATTCCCTTGCCCTTATTAGGTACTTGGAATTCGGCGGGTAATTCTTAGGCCCTATGAGAGCGACCTGCGCCCCGAGCTTCGTTGCAGCAAGGATTAGGGAGTTGGCGGTGTTCTGCGCTATGTCGCCTGTGAATGCTATCCTGATGCCCTTCACCCTTTTCTTGGCAATTCCTATCGTGTACATGTCGGTAAGCGCCTGGGACGGGTGCGCCATGTCGCTCAGCCCGTTTATCACGGGCACTGACGCGCTGCTCGCGAACTTGAGCACGTCCTCGTGGTGGTTCATCCTCACCACTATGAAGTCCGAATAGAAGCTCATCACGCGGGCGGTGTCCTCAAGGGGTTCGCCCCTTGCCATCTGCGTGCTCTTGGCGTCGATGTACACCGCCGAGCCGCCCAGCTTCTCCATCGCGGCCTCAAAAGACATCCGCGTGCGCGTGGACGGCTTCTCGAACAGGAGCGCAAGGACCGCGCTCTCGTTTATCGACCTTGTGCACTTCCCCTGGCTCAGTTCTTCGGCGATCTGGAATATGCCCTCTATCTGCTCCTTGGAAATATCGTCCACTCCGAGCAGGTTCATGCAATCAACCAAATATCATTCCGAGTCCCTGTTCTGCGTTATGCCTCTCGTTCGCTATCGTGTCGATTATCTTGCTCTCCGTAGCGGTGTCAAGCCTCTTTATCGACTTTATGTTCTTCTTCAGCTTCTCTTCCGCAGGCACGAGGAATTCCTCGGTCGCGTTTAGGTACAGGTACGACTTGTCGCGATCCAGGCCCATTGACACGCCATCTTTTAGCTGGTAGTCCTGCCTAGCGAATATGAGATTGGCCTCCTTGTCGTTCCTGAGGTTCCTAAGGGTCTCTTCGGCCTTGAGCTTCTTCTCGGTGGCCTCCTTTGCGATGTCAGGGTGGGCGTCGAGATAGGCCTGGTCGTCCCACTCCTTTGGAAACTTCGGTATCAGATTTGGATCGAGATAGGGATCGTACGCGAGCAGCTTCTTGAGCGCCTCAGTCTCCTGGGCGTCTAAGACGTAAACTCTCTCGGCTATGCTTTCACCCTTCGACCAGCGTTGCGTTTATTACGCCGTCCTGCCCTGGGCTGTTCAGGACCCTGGCCTTGCCGAGTTCCGTGTTTATCACTGAGCCCTTGGTGATTATGCCAAGCCTTGCGAAGTTCCTGTTATCCCTTGACTCCACGACTCCAGTGATCTTCGCCTTCTTGTACTTCCCGCCCTTCACGAGTATGTTCGCGAACGCGGCGTATCTCAGCTTGTTCTTGACGCTGCCGCCCCTTATCCTTGATTTCTTGACTATTGCCTTTCCGTCCTCGGCTACCTTCGTCTCGGTGAAATATCCTCCGATCTCGCTCCTGCGCTTGTCCCTTATCTTGCTCCTGATCTTTCCGCTTCCTGACACTTTCCTGTCAGACCTTCCGTGAAATTGCGATCCAAACTGGCTCATGAAATCAACTAAGTAAACTAGAAACTGTACGTGATTATATATTATAGCGGCGATTTTAATAAACCTGAGGTATGCTATGACGGCGCCGCTCGAGTTCAATGAGATGCCGGAACTCTGGGTCGGCAAGGAGCTCGGCTCAAAGGGCATAAAGGGCCTAATAGAGCTGTCCAAAACGCTGTCGGACAGCAGGGAATTCGTGCTTTTGCTTGATTACAGCGAAGCTGCAACGGGCAGGGTGCTGCCGGCTTACCTTAATGCAAAGCTTCGGGTCAGGGATGGGATATCCAGGTCAAGGAGCACCCAGATCGAGATGCTGCTTCTTGCCGCAGGAACCATGAACATCGACAAGGCGATAAGCAAGCTCGGCGCGAAGGATCCGAAGAAGTTCCTGCTTTTCGCAACAAGCAGACCCCTTATGGAGAAGTTTGTGAAGAATGGCGGCGTCGGACTGGAGCGAATGATTGTGCTGAAGATCAACGAGGACATCGCTGGAGAAGTAGCGCTAACTGAGGTTGCCGAAGGTTGAACTTCGGAAAGTGATAGTTCAGCTCTCAGTCCTAATTATCAGATCATCGCCCGTGATGAAACTGAGTGGACCTTCAAAGCTTGTCTCATGGCGAGACGCTTTTGCAAGGTCTTGTTTTCCAGTATTAGACCTTGTCCCATTTTCCATGTCGGTCAAAATTTCCAGCGTCTTTATGATGCAGCTGTTAATTCCTATAGACTGACTTTGTTTTTCCGAGCAATCTCTCAAATCATAGTGCGAGGCTCCTTCTGGGACCTTTTTGGCCTTGCTGTCTGAACTGAATTTTACTAGTTCTTCTTCAAGTACGGACTTTACTTCAGTTATAGTTTCCAGCCTCAAGTTTGTGTTTTTGCGCTGAAGATTGGCAACTTGCTGCCTGAGATCGTTAATTATTTCCGTATTCCCGCAATCACATTTGTGAGGTTGCTTGACTGCCAAATTTCCAATATCCGAATCTCCACCGGCCATGTTATCACTAAACCATATAATTTTCTCATTTATTAGCTTTGGCTTTGAAATTTTCTTTCGGTTTATCGCGCGGCCACGCCGAAGTCAGTCCCTTTTAGCGTCAGCGGCTTTTGATTTTTCTATTTCGGACTTCATGCTTTCCAGAATAATTTGCGCAAAAGTCACGCCATTCAGGAAATTGTCGCTGCAGCGGTTCAAATTGATTTTGTCACTGCGGCTTGCCGCCTTTATTCTTTCATGGGCCTTGTCCAGCGTCGCTATGACTGCACTGTCTTTTTCCAGTTGCAGCTTTGCTACCTGCTGGGTCAGGCTGTCTATTTCATCTTTCTGGTCTTTTATTGTCTGCTCCCTTTGTTGAGTAGGAGTCTGGCTCTCTTTTCGCAATTCAATCTGTTGGCTCAACATTTTATCATTAATATGAATTCAATTACGTCTTTATTATAATTGGCTTGAAATCTTGACCTTCTTCGCTAAATTCCGCGTTAAGTATCTCCCTTATCCTCTTCGCTTTCTTTTTTCCCACCTTGTCGACCTCAGTCAGCTCGTCCTCTGACGCTGCGACAACGCCGCTTATCGTCCTGAAGCGCGACAGCAACGACTTCGCCAGCTTCGGACCTACTCCAGGGATCGTGCCCAGAATTAGCGCCTGCCACTGCGCATTGGTGAAAGCTCGCTTCTGGCCTACTATCCGAGGGAGCCTTTCCTCCGCGTTCTGCTCGCGTTCAGCAAGCTTTGCGAGCACGGCCGCGGTCTCGTCCGCGCAGGCGGACCTGATGACTTGCACGTTGTGGTCCGCGAACAGGCTGACCACCGTGCCGAGTATGACGTTGGGTGCAAGCGTGAAGTCCGCCTCCGCGCCCTCTATTAGGAGTATAGGCTTACCGAACCCCCTACTCAGGCGGTCGGCCTGGTCGAAGAGCCTCGCGTTCATTATCGAGCCCTCGAAGTCCTTCACCGTCTTGCGCTCAACGCACATCCTGTCGGATATGACATAGTCCCCGACAGGCAGCTGCGCAAAGGTCATCTCGACCCTTAGGCCCGTGAGCCTATCCAACAGCTCGGCATTCCTTTCCCTGTTGTCAATTATCATCTTCGCTGCGTACAAGAAATCGGCCCTGGATGTCCAAGCTCTCTGTTAATAATTTGTTGTGATAATATAATATGCTAACGGTAAAAGTGAAGTCATGGTAAGAAGGAGCAAGAAGAAAAGGTCGAGCCGGGAGGACTACCCGATGCACGAGCAGCTCAAGATCGAGGAGGGGGTCTTCGAGCCGAAGATGATGCCCAGGCTCGGCAAGCTCTTCAACAAGAAAATAATCTCGGGGCTCGAGTTCATAACCGCCAGGGGCAAGGAAGCGGACGTCTACATAGCTGGCGGTGGCGCGAACGTGGACGAGAAGTACGTCATACTGAAGATATTTCGGCTCGAGACATCGAGCTTCCAGAAGAGGACGAACTACGTGAGCGGCGACCCCAGGTTCGGGAAGATCAAGAAGAGCCCGTTCGCAGTGGTGAACGAGTGGTGCAAGAAGGAGTACGGCAACCTCATGGTCGCCGAGGCGGCGGGGGTTCACGCGCCGAGGCCGTACGCGTTCAGCGGCAACATCCTGGCGCTAGAGCTTATAGGCGAGGGCGGAAAGCCCTCCAGCAGGATGAGGGACGTCAAGCTTAAGCGGCCAGATGGCGTACTCGATGCGATAATCGAGGATGTCAAGAGGCTTTACTCGCACGAGCTCGTGCACAGCGACCTCAGCGAATACAACATACTGATAAAGGAGGAAAGCAAGGAAGAAGTGCCCTACATGATCGACTTCGGACAGGCCATACTCCTAGAGCATCCCGAGGCGATGAACTATCTTAAGAGGGACATCCACAACCTGCTCGCCTACTTCGCGAGGACGTACGGGATAAAGAAGAGCGAGGAGGAGACCTTCGCGTACGTAACGGACCAGGAAAGCATGAAGAAAAGCTGAGGCTTGCCTGAACTTCATTCAGGGACGTTGTAGCCTTTGGCCTTGAGCCTCTCCCTGTCGCCGAGACTGTACCTCCATATTATGTCCGCCCTTTCGTCTCCCTGCTCTGGCCAGGGCTTGACTATGACGAGGTCACCCTCCTTTATCCAGAACCTCCTTCTCAGCCTTCCGGGAATGCTGCAGAGGTAGTCCACGAGCTGAAGGTGCCGACCGAGGACGAGTCCAT
>CABMGC010000075.1 GCA_902385515.1 uncultured archaeon | reverse complement strand
TCTACTGCAAAAGTGCAATACGCACAAATAGCTACACTTACTGCAAAAGCCAGCTAGAGAAAGATGCAGTGGTCTCTCGATACGGTTTGCCTTAGTAATTTACTAAATTATTAAGTTTATTAAAATCTTAACATAAAGGGAGATGTTCCTATCTCTTATCCCAAGCTCTAAGTGAAAGCTGCATTACTTCATCCCTCCAACCTCTTGAGCTTTCTCCGATTGCGGGCGTTGTGAACATGAAGAGGATTATATAAAATAGTTAAGTTCTCAGGTAATCACGGCAATAACGGGTGACGAGCATGGTTCTTGAACTGTTCCTGTTCTGGTATTTCATCATAGGATTCCTGTTGGGTAACGGCGTGCCCCATTTCGTATTTGGCGTGGCAAAGAAAGTCTTCAGGAGCCCGTTCGGGCAGAAATCAGCTCCTAGAGTCAATGTGCTCTGGGGGCTCTCGAACTTTATTATTGCGACAATACTCTCAGTTGTACTGATACTGCTTAATCTCTACAATGGCTATTCCCTGATTTTGCTATTGGTGGGCTTCTGGCTTGCTATGGCGACTTTTGGATTTGGAATCAAGAGCTTCCTGAATGACTGAAGCTTCCCGCCACATCAACCAGATGGATAATTCCTTTTATGCCCTGAAGATCCTGTCGAGAGGTCTGGAGCTTCACAAGGTGTATCGCCGCCGCGTTCCAGCTTACCTATGCCTGCCGCTATGCCCTCCGTGGCGGATGGCCATTCCTGCGCCTTAAGGTAAGCAAGAATTTTCTTCTGGATTTCCTCTCCTTTCAGTACGATCTCCATAAAATCATATCGATATTTGATTTTGGAGAACAGTTAGTGAGAAATGCTTTAATAGGCGGAAAGAAAGAATATTTACAAGGGAAGAAGATGACTAAAGATAAAATAATCGTCGTATCGGATTTGAGTGGCGCGGAGAACTCTATAGTACTTGCTGCAGCGGCACATGGATTACACCCGGTGATGGAAAATGCGCCGAAGGAAGAAGAGGCCGCTATGAATAAAAACTTAAGGCAGCTGAAAAGACAGCAGGATGCCGAAACGCTGCTGAAGATGGCCGATTATCTGAAGCTATTTAGGCACCAGATAGAAACAAAGGAGGATTACCTTCTCGTATCTGAGGATAGGGAGCCATCGGCGTGGAAAAGGTTCACGTCACACATAAACGGAACAGAAGCAGTAAAGGAAACGGTACGTATAGGGTTCATCTCCCGTACATACCGCCTGGATTGGCTATTCCCCGTGCCGAACAACACGTTCATAGTAGAGGCGGCAGATGACAGCAGGAGCAACATCAAGAAGATGGAGACCATCGGGAAGAATCTGCAGAGGGAATTCGAGGTCCCGGTCGCCAGCCTGACCTGGATGCGCAGCCCCCGTGTCATTCCGGGCTTCCCAAAATTCACCCCGCTGTACGGCACATTTGAATAGTGTTTTCTCTATAGAAAACACGAAGAGCCTCTTAAACACTTTAAGCAGCCTCGGGATGGGAATTTTTGATAAAAGGCGAGCCTCTTTCAGCTGATATTCTCTATATAGCTCTTGTTAATCCACCACGGGTTCTGCGACTAAGAGCTCGCAACGTTCGAATCCTTCTCGGGGACGCATGCCCGCGGCTGGTCGTCCGTCGCATTCATCACGGAGAAAAGGCGGCTCCAGTCGACCTTCGTGTCGACGCACCCGAACCTGTCCAGAAGCACGCTAACAGTTGGCATCTTGATCTTGTGCATCATGTCAAGGCCGTTGCGCACCTCGTGCAGGCAGCCGACCCCGATGACCGCCTTAGGGCGGTACTTCTCGATCATGCGGCCTATGAAGCTCGACCCGGGAACTACGAAGAGCATGCACCCGAGCCTGTCAGCCTCCCTCTTTGCCTGCGCTATGCCGCACGCTCCGCAGTTCAGGCACCTGATCCCCTCGGGCGACAGGACCGCCCTGCAGTTTACGGATCTTAGGCACTGGGGGAGGAAGATTGCGCGCTGATCGAACGGCACTTTCCTGAACGCGTTGTCCATGGCCTGGTTCTTGAGCGAAATCGCCATCAGGTCCATCTGGACATCGCTGATCTTAAGCATGCGCAGCACGACGCGAAGGGGGCTTTCGAAGAAGTCTATGCCGGCGACCAGCTGGTTCGGGAAAAGGCAGTTCCCCGTGCGGAGCTGGTACAAAAGCAGGAGCAAAACTAACAGTATCAGCACGGCCGACGCGGCGAACAGCGCCAGAAGAGTCCACCCGAGCACGACCGCCAGAACCGGCAGCGCGGCGCTAGCAGCTGCAAGAATATCCATGGTGACATAATGCGCCGATGATTAATATATCTCCCCGTTTCCCAAAAAGGGAAGCTGTTACAATCCCGGGGTTTATGTATCTCCCGTTTTTATGTAAACCGTGATTGGAATGGCAAGGATGGACGAACCTGAAGGACCGGCAAAGAGCGCCACTGCGATAGGCAATAAGCCCAAGGGGTTCACGGACGATGAACGGGCCGCGATGAAAGAGCGCGCCCGCGAGCTGGGATCTGAAGAAGGTGAAAGCGCCGTGCTTGCTAGAATAGAAGAGATGCCGGAATCCGATCGCGCCATGGCAAGGCGGATTCACGCAATAGTAAAGGCCAGCGCGCCGGCCCTCTCGCCCAGAACTTGGTACGGGATGCCCGCGTACGCCAAGGATGGCAACGTCGTCTGCTTCTTCCAGAGCGCGCAGAAGTTCAAGACAAGGTACGCGTCGCTGGGCTTCAGCGACAAGGCGCACCTCGACGAGGGCGCCATGTGGCCGGTCGCATTCGCGCTGAAGAGCCTGACCGCTGCCGAAGAGGCAAGGATTGCGGCGCTGGTGAGGAAGGCTGTGGGCTGATCGCGCAGACGGGGGAGGAATCGGCAAAACAGATGCCTCTATGTGCGTGCCTGCGTCTCAAGGAGACGGTCTATGACTTTTTTGGCCCTTGCCCTTTGGTGGGGACCTACCCAGCGGTACAGGGAATCTGCGCACGGGTCCGGCCAGCGCAGGTTCGGGATGCAAAGCTCGATTTCGCTGGGATCCATCCTGCGGAGGTCCTCGTTCGAAAGACCTGTCGCTCTTTTTATCGCCCCAAGGAAATGCTCTATCGGGACCACCCCCACGTCGCTCCTCTGGGAGGGAGGTTTGGCTATTTGCGCCTTGAAATCTGCCAGCAGCATAGTGATCAATCAAATAGTTACTTACAGAAATAAAAAGAATTCGTATGAGAAAGAGCGGAAAGGGCGAAGGGAGGAAGATGCCGGGATTCCGGCATCCGCCACTTCTTAAATCAAACCCTTCTTCCTCTCCTTCCTCCAGGCCTTCTCGTGGTGTCGGTCGGGATCGGAGTCACGTCCTCGATGCTCTTTATCTTAAGGCCGCTCCTTGCGAGAGCCCTGACCACCGCCTGGGCTCCGGGGCCTGGCGTCTTTGGGCCGTGCCCTCCGGGCGCCCTTATCTTTATGTTGACGTTGGTTATTCCCTTCTCTATCGCGGTCGCCGCCACCTTGTACGCCGCCTGCATGGCAGCGTAAGGCGATCCTTCCTCCCTGCTGTTGTCGACTATCATTCCGCCGCTGCCGATCGCGATCGTCTCGGCTCCGGAAAGGTCGGTAAGCGTTATTATCGTGTCGTTCTTGGACGAGTATATGTGGGCGACTCCCCAGCGCACCCCCTTCGGCTTGAACTTTTCGGTGGCTTCCTGCGCGAGCTGCTCGAAGGAGACGTTCGTCTTCTTTACCTCCTGTTTGTTCTCCTCCGGTTTTTGCTTCTTCTCTGCTTTAGCCAAAATCTCACCAAATCAATTACTGCCCTTCTGCCTTCTCCTGGGCCTCTTCTGCCTTTGCCTCTGCCTCCTGCTCCGAATGCTCAGAGCTTTCCAGCTTTGCGCCCTCGACCTCCACCGCTCCGGTTTCCGCCGGCACGGCTCCCTCCACCGCAGCACCCTCTGCCGCAGCAGGGGCTGGCGCCACAGGGATTGGCTGCTCGAGGTTTATGGGCTTGAAATACGCTATAGAGTCCTCCTCGGATGCCAGCACTAGGTGGCCAGGCGAGGTTACCCTCCTTCCGTTGATCGATATTATCCCGTGGGACACCAGCTGCCTTGCCTGCTTCATGCTCTTTGCCATGCCCTTTCTAAACACGACGGTCTGGAGCCTCCTCTCAAGGAAGGATTCCACGTTGACAACCAGTATGTCGTCGAGCTTCGCGTCTCCCTTGACCACGTTGTACCTGCTGAGCCTTGCAATCATGTCCTTTCCGACCTGCTCGTCGGTCCTGCCGGCAAGCACGTCCCTTACGTTCTTTCTAACTCTCCTGAGTTCGCTCGCAAGTATCCAGAGCTCCCTTAGGTTCTTGAGCCCGTAATTCTCCCTTAGTGAATGTTCGCGCTGGAGCCTGATCGTGTCCCACATCAGCGAAGGGGTTGCGTACTTCTTTCTTATCTTCTTTGGGTCTCCCATTCAATCACTTCGCTAAGCCGCCTTCTTTGCGGCCGGGGCCGCAGGCGCTGCCGCTGCCTTTCCGGCCTCCAGGATCTTCTTCTTCGTGACTCCGACGGTCGCTCCGGTCCTGCCGGTGCTCCTCGTCCTCTGTCCGCGCACCTTCTGCCCGTACTGGTGCCTGAAGCCAACCCAGGTCTGCTGCTTTATCATTTCCTCTATGTCCTGCCTTGTCTGGACTATCAGGTCCGTGCCCACCATGTGCAGGTCCTTTCCGGTGGCTAGGTCCTTTCTTCTGTTAAGCATGTACATCGGAACCCCGAACTTCGCAGGGTCCTTTATGATCTGCTCTATCTCCGCGAGCTTCTGCTCGCTCAGAGCGCCTATCTTGGCCGTGCGCTCTATCCCGAACTTCCTTTCCGCAAGGAGCTCGATAGCGCTGGCCAGGTTCTGGTTGATCCCCTTTATCCTCAAGAGGGCCGTCGCTATCTTGAAGTTTCCGTTTATGTCTCTTCCAGCAATTCTGACTATGCTAGTCTCTTCCTTCTTAGCACGTGGTGCCGCTTGTTCATTCTCAGCCATTACAAAACCGTTAAAAACGTCAATAATTAGCGACCAGACATTAGTTGATGAAAGATAGCTAACATAAACTTGTCGAAACACCTATAAAAAGCTTACGCACGCCAGGTTGTTCCTAAGGTTTATTTGCGACCTGTAGCTTTTAACATTTTGGGCGGGCGCGCAATCACTGCCTGGAAGCGCTGGCTATCTTGGAGAAAAGGCGCATCGTATCCTTGGGCCCCTCGACCTTGACGCAATCGACTCCGGTCTTCGTGACGGGATAGTCGTTTCCGCCTACGAAGAGGGCGTCTCCCACGAAGAGCAGTTCGTACGCCGCGTAGCTGAACCTCGACATTATCTTCCTTATGCCGTACGCCTTGTCTATGCCCTTCTTGGTGACGTCGATCGAGTTGGTGCCCCCGATGTTCACCTCGAACTCAGGGATAATCTCGTCCATGTACCTCTTGATGAGGTTCCTCTTAGCCTTGTCGGGGTCCCACTTGCTCTTTAGCTCTAGGGGCGCCTGCTGGCCGAGCGCGGAAAAGGTTATCTGTGTCCTCCTGTCCTCGATCTGCTCTCCGTAAGTCGATCCTGGCATCTCCACCCCCGACTTTTCGAGGGCGACATGGAAGGCCTCGACTATCCTCTGTTTTTCTTCGGCCGAAAGCTCCTCAACATAAACCTCCTTCCACTTCCCGCCCTCGAAAACGTAGAACGCCGTTGCGCATGTGGGAAACAGGTAGAGGTTGCTAAGGAGTTCCTGCGGGCAGTCGAGGTGCGCCACGAACTGCTTCTGGAACTGCGCGTACGAGCCCCCGCCTATGACGGCGAACTTCTTGAACTTCAAAAGCTCGGCGATTGCGCCGGACATCTCCTTTGTCAGGTCGCTCTTGCTCTCCGCAAGGGTGCCGTCAAGGTCCGAAACCAACATGCGTTTCGAACGGAGGCTTCATTTTTCGATATCAATGTCAACGATGGCGATCATATCACGAGAATCTGCGTTTGGCGTTTCCGAAAATTGCGGATTTGTGCCGAATACATTACGCCGGGGTTGGGAATTTCAGCGTCATGCTTTTGAACCCAAAAGGCTCTTGCGAACCATACGCTTACGAGGTTGTTTTCCAGGCGTACGCGTTACCGGATTCTGCCACCCCGGCATAGTGATGATTATGTCACAGCACTATTAAAAGCTATACCGCTCGGGGCGCAAAAGCCGGCCTAGCGGGCGACCTTCTGAGGCGACAGCTGCTCCTGCATGCGCAGCAGGCTCGTTATGGCGGCGTCCAGGTTTTCCTTCCTTATCACCCGCTCGGGCACCTTGCAATCCTGGTTCCAGGGGTTGGTGATCAGAAACACCAGCGGCTTCTGGGCGCTCTTGACCTTGGAGTGCTCCTCTATGAAATGCGGGGCGTCCTCGAATATCACGTCATAGCCCTTCTGCAGCTTCTCGGATGATGAGCGCACTATGTCTATCTTTGGCACGAATCCGTAGTTTTTCTCGAACCACGCGGAAAGGGGAGCCCTGTGCTCCTCGGGCCGGCAGGTGGAAGCCGATACGTCGAAGGCGCCCATGAGCCTGGCCATCAGCTCGGGGTTGGCAGCCGGAGCGATCCTGTGCGGCTCCTTTAGCCACAGCTTGTTGTACAGCTCGTAATAGACGTCGTGAGGCATCCTCACTTTCGACTCGAGCACGTCCCAGTTGTTGTAGTCGTTGACCGTGAAGGTCGTCCCTTTCAGCTCGTTATATGCCGAAATGATTGCGTGGTTTGTCATTGCCGCGGTGCCGTCGACATCGATTCCGACCCTTATGCCGGCCGCGTCGCCTCTTAGAAATTTAGAAAATGTTTCGCACTCTTTCCTCATTCAATACCCCAGTTCATACTATGAAGCAGAAATATTTATTTGTTGGTGCAACAACCGGGCAGTCGATGCGCAGCTCACATCGACTTGGTCGTGAATTTCTCTTCCTTTGGCATGCGCGCGAGGTCTTTTACCTCATCGACGGGCAGCCTGAAGCTGTGCTTCTCCAGAAGGGCGATCGTGTCGGGCACGTTCAGGTGCGTGACCATCTCCTTGACCTCAGCGATGCCGCCCCCTGGCAAGAGCTCGAAAGCGGGCTTCCTGTCGTTCACGAAGTTGTTGACTTCCTTGCCTACTCCCGCGCCTATCTGGCCGTCCACCCGCGAGAATATTATCGCGTCGCAGCTCCGCGCCAGCTCCACATAGAAGCTCATCTCGTGGCTGTCCTGGTGCAGGCTCGGGTCTACGATTTCCGCGTTTGGAAAATGCGACCCTATCTGCTCCTTCTCCAGACGCTCCTGCGGTGTCCCGTAGATGCACCTCATGTGGGCGTAGTAGACCTTCATGACTGTTTTACGCAGGGTCGGCTTTAATACGCTTCCTTGCGGAAGTTAGAATCGCGTAAAACGTTGGCCGCTTATGCCTCGTCCGAAGGTTCGCCCTGCCTCTGCTCGGGCTTTACCGTGGGAAAGAGTATCACCTCCTTAAGCGACGGGACGTCAGCAAAAAGCATGACAAGCCTGTCTATGCCAATCCCCATGCCCGCCGTCGGCGGCATGCCGTACTCTATCGCCTCCAAAAAGTCCTCGTCAGAGGGCGGGGCCTCGGTGTCTCCCTTCTTCTTCTCCATGGCCTGCTCCTCGAACTTCCTTCTCTGCTCTATCGGGTCGGTCAGCTCGGAGTAGCAGTTGCCGAACTCCTTGCCGGCCATGAACAGCTCGAACCTCTCGCTGAGCTTGGGATTCCCTCGCTTGTCCTTCGTCAGGGCGCACATGTATCCAGGATAGTCGATGACGAACGCGGGGTCGGTTATCTCGTCCTGCACGTACTTGTCGAAGAGGGCGTCGGCCACGTGATATGCGTTCCTTATGCTCGTCTCGAGCTTCTCGTCCTTTGCCACCTTGGCCGCCGACTCGTCCGTCAGCTCGGATATGTCGATGCCCGACTTCTTCTTTATCTCATCCACCAGCGATATCCTCCTGAAGGGAGGCTTGAAGCTTATCTTCGAGCCCTGGTACGTTACCTCGTAGCCGCCGTAGAGTTTCTTCGCAAGGCCCCCGAGCATCTCCTCGGTCAGGTTCATGAGGGTGTTGTAGTCCCCGTAGGCCTCGTAGAACTCGAGCATCGTGAACTCGGGGTTGTGCTTGGCGTCAACAGACTCGTTCCTGAAGTTCTTTGCGAACTCGTACACCCGCTCGAACCCGCCTATTATGAGCCTCTTCAAATAGAGCTCCGGTGCTATCCGAAGATACATGTCGGTGCCCAGGAAATTGTGATGCGTTTTGAACGGCTGCGCGTTTGCGCCGCCGTACTGCGGCTGGATTATGGGCGTCTCCACCTCCAGGTACTTCCTGGCGTTCAGGAAGTCGCGGATGTAGCTTATCACGGCGGTCCTTGTCCGGAATATCTTCCTCGCTTCGGGATTGACTATCAGGTCAAGGTACCTCTGCCTGTACCTGGATTCGACGTCGGAGAGGCCGTGGAACTTCTCGGGCATGGTTCTAAGCGACTTTGAGAGCAGGGTGAGGCTGCCGAGTTCAACGCTGACCTCGCCCGCCCGCGTCTTTATGACGCTGCCTTTTACGCCGATTATGTCTCCGAGGTCGAGCAGCTTGAGCACATCGATGTCGGATTTCTGCGCGGCGTCCTCCTTGACCATTATCTGCAGCTTGCCGGACCCGTCGAGGAGGTCGATGAAATGCAGCTTGCCCATCTTCCTCATCCGCAGAATCCTGCCGGCAACGCTCACCGTCTTTCCGCTCAGCTCGTCAAAGCGCGCCGCTATCTCGTCCGCGTGGTGCGTCTGATCGAACGTGTAGGGATAGGGGTTAACCCCTAGCGCCCTTATCTTGCCCAGCTTTTCCAATTTGCTCTGATCCAACATGAACATCAACATCGACATCAAACATCGGTTCGTTCGGCGGGCCCGGTGGGATTTGAACCCACGACTTAAAGGTTAAAAGCCTTCCACTCTAGCCAAGCTGAGTTACGAGCCCTCAGATACGAATTAGGGCTAAAAACAAATAAAAGGCAACGTGTTTTGGCCATGTGCCGATGCCGCAGAAGATGCAAAACATAAGAATTTAACTGGTGAATAGGATGTATGGAATTCTTCGAGGTCGTCAGGGCCAGGCATTCGATCAGGTTCTTCCTTGAAAGGCCGTGCGAAGACTTCAAGATCAGCAAGGTCCTTGGCGCGGCGAACGACGCGCCGTCCGCCGGAAACCTCCAGTCCTATGACATATTCCTGATCAAGAGCGCGGACAAAAGAAAGGCCATGGCCGAGGCCTGCTACAACCAGCAGGCCGTGCTGAGCGCACCTACCATACTCGTGTTCTGCGCCGACGTCGAGAAGGCTCAGAAGAAATTCTCTGCACAGGCAGGCACGCTGGCGGTCGAAGACACCGCCATCGCGGCCTCGTACGCGCAGCTCGCCGCCACGGCCGAGGGCCTATCGTCGGTGTGGATAGGGTATTTCGACGAGAACAAGGTCAGGGAGCTTCTCGGCGCAACGAAGCTTAAGCCCATATGCGTAATGCCCCTTGGCTACGCAGGAGAGAAGCCGAACATCACATCGCGAAGGAGCCTCTCCGACGTTGTCCATGAGATGTGACACGAGATGCGCATTTTCCGCAGAAACGGGTTATTGATTGGAAGACGACAACAAGCGGGACGCGGTGATATCCGGCTTTCACGTTGCGAAAATACTCTCGGCAAAGGCGCAGGAGATTATCGACGTCAGCCTTGATCTTGGAATGAGCCAGGGCCAGGTCAGGTCAAACGGAAGCGCGATAACGTTCCCAAACGGAAGCGCGATAGCAATTACGCTGCTCGAAAAGATTCTGAAGAAGAGGTCCGAGAACGACTGCTTCGTCGTGAGGGACGGCGAGGTCGAGTGGATGTACATCTTCGGCGGCAACAACAGCGTGTACCGGCTTTACGAGCCGAGGCTCGACTGGCCCCCGACGCTCTCTATAGACGGGAGCTACATGCACGCGATATTCAAGTCAACCCCACTGGCAGAGGCGGAGCTCAAGGTGGGCGCGCTCGGTGACGTACGAGGCAAGAAGGTCCTCGACACCTGCTTCGGCCTCGGATACACCGCGCAGGTCCTTGCGGCGCGCGGCGCCAAATCGATAGTTAGCTGCGAGAAATCAGAGGATACGCTCGAGATAGCGAAGTCGAACCCTTGGTCCGCCCGCGCACTCTCCGATTCAAGGGTAAGCGTGCGTAACGAGGATGCTGCGGATTTCCTTTCGGGCGCAAAAGACGGCGAATTCGACCTCATACTCCACGACCCTCCCACGCTCAAGAAGGGCGGCGACCTGTACTCGGGCGCGTTCTACAGGCTCATGTGCGCGAAGCTCGCCGAGGGAGGGAGGCTTTACCACTACATCGGGACGAAGGACGAGAGGCAGCGCAAGGACTATCACAGCGGGGCTGCCAGAAGGCTAAAGGACGCGGGGTTCGCGGACGTGGCCGAATCATACAGGGGGCTTGCCGCGCTGAAGGAGAAAACAGACGCGTATTAAAATTCTCTTTTCCTTACTTATCCAGGTCGTGTTCATGGTGTTCGTTGATCTGTTAACCTCGCAGCTGCTTTCGGTAGGATTTTCGGGAGTCATACTCGCGTACGTCGCGCTCTGCGCTTATCTTAGCAAAAACAAGGATGACCGCGCGGCCAACCTCAAGGCCGGAGCAATTCCCCTTGCCGTCCTGGGAGTGTACATGCTGGCAAGCGGACTCTACGGCCAGTTCACCTGGCCGCTCCCCGGAAGCTACAACATCCTGTTCTACGATGTCTACGTTATGTTCGGGGCCGTGCTTGTGGGCCTCGCCTTGGCTTTCCACTCTGCGGTCAAGCTCAAGTACATGGGCCTTTTTGGCCTGATGTTCGGCGCCACGGCCATGCTGTACGGGGCGTTCGGATACCAGGCATCGCTTTCAAGTGCACCGTCCATCCTGTTCGGGCTTTACGCGCTGTTCGGGCTTGGAGGAATACTCGGATACCCCCTGACGCTGCTTCTTGATGTTGAGAAATCCAAAAACAGGCAGGGCGCGTGGCAGTTGGTCCCGTGGCTGTTCGCGCTCGCGGTAACGCTGGGCGGACTTCTGGCGATAACGATATGCCTGGTCGCGGTGCCGGCGCACCTTGCAAGCGCTCCTTAAGCTAAGCGCAAATCAGCATCTGCCGTTACTTGCTCGCCTGTATCGCGACGACCTTGACATCGAACATCAAGGTCTTGCCGGCAAGCGGCGAATTGAAGTCCACTGTCGCGGTGGTCTCGTTCACCGCGGTCACGGTGCCGCTGAAGGTCTGGCCGTTGGCCGATGAACTGACGTGCATTCCTTTCTCGACCGTCTGGTTCGCGAAAACTGACAATGGCAGAGGGACGATCAGCGCGGGATTCGCGTCGCCGTAAGCCTCGTTTGCTGGAATCGTAAGACTCCTGCTCTCGTTGAGCTTCATCCCCAGAACGCCGCTGTCGAACCCTGCGATCATCTGGTTCGCCCCCACTGTGAACTGCAGCGGCTGCTTGCCGACGTTCGAATCGAACTGCGTCCCGTTCACGAAAGTCCCCGTGTAGTAGACGGAGACAGTATCGCCCGCGACGACTACCGGAACGAACGCCGCCGCGGCCTCCAGGTAAATCACTGCCAGAAGTCCGATGACTACCGCAGTGGCCGCCATCAGATAAAGCGGGTTGGCAAAAATCTTGGGATATGACACCATAACATCACTACGCCCGAAGCAGGGATTGAACCTGCGACCTACTGGTTAACAGCCAGTCGCTCTACCACTGAGCTATTCGGGCACGCGAAATAGTTTATGGCCCACAATAAATAATAAGTCTATCGCAGGCCGCCTACTTTTTGAAAAACGGGAACGGCTCGGCGAGGTTTATCACCTTGGCGTACATGAAGGTGTGCTCCCCGACAAAGTCCACAAAGTCAAGGCTGTCCTCCTTGTAGTCGTACCTCGCGAAGCTAGCGGTCTTGCCTTCGTAGCTAGCGAAGTACAGGACGGGCTTGCTGTTTGAAAGCGCTTCCACAAGGTCAAAGGCGGCCAGGACCTTCCTGCCCTTCAGCGTGAACGAGAAGACGGTCGCAAGCGTCTCCTCCTTTGACGCCTTCTTTATCGCCGCGCTTATCAGGTCCACCGCGCTCCTCGCCTCTATTAGCTCGACGGCCTGCCTGCCGATCTTTTTCGCCTTGGGAAAAGAGCTCATGTCCGCCCCGAACACGCTCAGGTAGTATCTGTTCTGCTGTTCTGCGCGCTCGACGAAGGCTGCGCTCTCTTTCTCGTTTTCT
>CABMGC010000074.1 GCA_902385515.1 uncultured archaeon | reverse complement strand
CCGTTCTTAGGATGGTGAAGGAGGTCTACGGGACCTTCGGCATGAAGTTCACCGCAAAGCTCTCGACCATGCCTGACGACCACGCGGGTGAGAAGGAGCAGTGGGACATCGCGACCGCGGCTCTAAGGCGCGCGCTCGAAGCCAACGGCATGGCGTACGAGATCAAGGAGAAGGAAGGGGCATTCTACGGCCCGAAGATCGACTTCGACGTCGTGGACGCCCAGGGCAGGGTCTGGCAGTGCGCCACCGCGCAGCTCGACTACCAGATGCCCAGGAGCTTCGGCCTCGAGTACACGGGCGAGGACGGCAGGCAGCACATGCCGATAATGATCCACCGGGCGATGCTGGGATCTATGGAGAGGTTCATCGGCGTGATGGTGGAGCACTACCAGGGCAAGTTCCCGACCTGGCTGTCGCCCGTGCAGGTCAAGGTCATATCAATCTCGGAGCAGGCATCGGGCTATGCCGAGGAGGTATACAAGGAGCTCAGGAAGGCCAGGCTCAGGGCCAAGGTCGACATCAGCGACAAGACCATGGCCTACAAACTCAGGGAGGCGATAGAGGACAAGGTGCCCTACATCGTCGTGCTCGGAGGAAGGGAGGCCGAGAGCAAGAAGATAACCGTCAGGGCAAGGAGCGGCGCGCAGAAGCAGGGCGTCGAGCTGAAGGAGTTCATCGCGAACATAAAGGATGAGATTTCGGAGAGGAAGGCCGGCCAGCTGTTCTGAGCCGGCTTCTGGCAATCTGTACTATCTGAGCGATACGGAGTTTGACGCCTTCGCGTCCTTCTCGACAACCACTGCCGTGCCGTACGCGACTATCTCGGTCATGATGTCCCCGAGGTCGGCGGAGTCGAAGCTCATGCCTATGACTGCGTTCGCACCCATGCCCTTGGCGTTGGCCTCGAGTCTTTCTATGGCGTCCTCCCTGGCGTCGGAAAGCATCTTCGTGTACTCGTGTATCTCGCCGCCGACCAGGCTCCTGAGTCCGGCCATGAAGTTTCCTCCGATTCCCCTGCTCCTCACAACAAGGCCGAACGTGGGGCCGACCATCTTCGTTATCTTCATTCCTGGAACGTAGTTCGTTGTCACTACGATAAGCTCTTTCTTCGCCATGTGATCACGAGATGAATAGGGTCAAAAGCTTTAAACAGTTATTCCGCGTCAGACCCTCCGCCGCAAGGCATTTATTGTGATGATGGCAAAAGGTGTGCGAGCATGTCGCGCAAGGATGCTGCCATGGACGCGGAAGATTCGGTTGGGGCGAGGAAGAGGCTTCTTTTGCACTTCGGCATTTCCGTTTCGGGAAGCCGGTTCTGGGAGAGCGTGCCCTTCACGACAAAGGATAACCTCAAAAGTCTCAGGGCACCGGCGGAATTTGCCGCGATGAGAACGACCAACGGCTCGACCGGCGCGCCTCTTAGCGTATTCTATTCGAAGGGCGCCGTGCTTGCCATGGTTGCAAGGAACATCCACGCAATCAGGGCTATGGGCATTGGCAAGGACGACTTCCTTTTGTCTTCCAACGCGGACGAAGGCCTGTGGGCCCGCTCGTGCGCGGAGATGGGCATACGTTCCCTGAGCGTCGGCATTCCGGTTTACGATTCAGGCATGGACGATGTCGTTGACGCGGTTCTCAGGACAAGGCCGACCGTCTGGGCGTTCCTTCCCAGCAAGGCGATAAGGCTGCTGGAGTTGGTCGATTCGGTCGCTCCTGATTACAAACCACGGATATTCGTATGCCAAGGTGAGCCGTTCCTCAATACGTACACCGAAAAACTGGGCGGCATGGGCATTGAGCTGTACAACAACTTTGGGCTGACCGAGTGCCGGAAGATAGGGCTGTCAAGGAGGGGCGACCCGAAGGCCATACGCGTTTCGCCGCCGGGCCTTTGGATCGAGACAGCTGCCACCGAAAAGGGCACGGAGCTTGTCCTGACCGACCTTGAGAATCTCGCAACCCCGATAATAAGATACAGGAGCGGGGACATAGTGGAGGACGTGAAGTACAATGACGATGGCTCGGTGCGCGAATTTACGCCAGTCGGCAGGAAGGACCACATGATAAAACTGCGCGGAGCGCTGGTGTCTGGCCAGGAAATTGTCGAAAAGCTGTCGAAGTACACCGATGATTTCGTCGTCAGCATAAAGACCGCCAATTTCACCGACGTACTCGAGGTGTTGCTTCCGGAGTGCTGCAAGCCCTGCCGGAAGGAAATTTCCAGCGATCTGTCCTACCTGTTCGTGGGCAAGCGGCTCGTATTTGTCAAGGAGGTCGACGTCCCCAAAACGAAATCTGGAAAGTCAAAGCACATAATCGACATGAGGGCGTAGACTAGTATCTTTCATGCCATCTGCAGTTGTTCAATTCGAGCGACAGTTCATCCACGCGTCTTCTGATCTGGGGAGGTATCCTGTTATACGACCCTGCCGCACGGTCGAATATCGAAAACGGAAACTTCGGAAGCCTCTGCGCGGGCATCATCTCGACGGTTACGGTATCCGCAAAGTACTCGAGCGCGGCCAGCCTGCCCTCCTGGCTCATGTAAAGAGATATGGGTGTGGTGAGATTTCGGTCGTTCCTTAGGATGCGCAGCAGGGCGAGGAAATTGAACGCGGTGCTTTCGTTGCCCTTCGGGAATGCGCCGAAGGGCGTGTTCCGAATCGGCGAGAACACACTGGCGCTCGCCTGCGCAAGCCCTGGGAAATCCTTAAGGAACATGAGATCTCTCGCGATCATACAAGTGTCCTGGCCTGGAAGCCCGACTATTATGCCCGAGCAGGGTTCGAATCCGGCGTTTATCGCCCGGCGCAGAGCATCGATGCGGGCCGACAGCTTGTACCCGTCCTTCACGCGCCTGAAGTGATCTGCGTCTCCCGATTCTATCTTGAGCGTGTATTTTATGGGTTCGCCCCCCGCGGCGTCATGCAGCTTGCGAAGCACTTCGGCGGGGACGTCTCCCAGGCCCAGGTTGACGCGCTTTCCCGCAGCATATACCTTCCGTATCTCCTCGCACAGCTGATCGAACGGGTAGCCGGGGTCTTCGGACATCAGGTAGCTTACGAAATCGACCTCGGGTATCGCCAGCGCAGCGTCGGTTACGTCTGAAAGCGCCCTTCCGGTTATCCTGTACCTTTTCATCGCGCCGTTGTCCCTGCGATTTCCGCAGTAAAGGCAGTTCTGCCTGCAGTAGTTCGAGGGCAGAATCTCCGCGCGCACGAAAATCCTGTCGCCCTTCAGCCTTTTTGCCAGCTCGAACAGCTCCAGCTGGTCTTGTCCGGCAAACGCGAGGACGTTCGCTATGGACGCTTCGGAAGGGCTTGCGATGGCTTCGTCAATAATGTCGTTCATGCTGTCACTTTAGCTCTCGCTGCGGTCATTTTGGCAGAGCGTGAATTCTTTCACTGATCCGTCTTTGCCGTACCTGATGTCTGTCGCAAGATTGCCCGTCCTGTACCTTATTACCGGGGTAGATGTGTTGTTCAGGTCGGTAACCAGAAGCTCATTACCCCTGGCCGTTTCGACAGACTCGACATAAGCTCCCGTGCCTACGACAGTCTGGATCCGAGGGTCCCGGTTCCTTTCGGACGTGCTTATCGCCGGGCATTCGGCAGGGCCGTAGGTCTCATAGAGCTCCGCGCCAAACTTCTTCAACTCATCGAGTTCTGCGTCCGAGAGGATTTCGTCCGAGATCATGATTTTTTTTGGAACGCAGTCCGAGCCCTTCGCATCAGCGGCGGCAAGCAGTCTTAACGCATAGCTTGGCATGGAGAACCAGACGTCCGGCCGCAGTCGGTCTATAAGTTCAATGGCGAGCTCGGGCCGAGTTATGTTAGGAGTCCCGACTGCCATCACGCCCACGCCTGCTTTGTTGCACGCCCTGCAATACATGCTTCCCGATAGCGCGCTACCGAAAGGGAGCAGGTCAAGGATCATGTTTTTCTGCGTCACGCCAATCGCTCTTGCGATAGCCGCCGCCCTGCCGAGAAATGAGCCGACGGCCTGCTTGGAATAGAAGATGTAAAGAGGCCTGTCGGATGGCCCCGAAGCCAGCCTCATTTCGAGAAAATCGGAATGCCTTTTTGCAGACCCGAGCAGTTTTCTGTCGCGGATCGGCACGCGCTCCCAGAAGTCCTTTCCGGAGGGATGCATTCCGAAGTGCTCGAGGAGCAGTCTTCTCGCATTCAGAGAGTCTTCCATGCTACCAATTGCCAGCGTAAGTTCATAAATGCGCTTCGGTGGCCGCGGCTTCTTACGCTCTGGCGTCTACTATGTGCCTTGACTTGAACGAGTCTGTGACCGGAACATCGACCTTCTGTTTGAAAACCGTCTCCTTTTCCACGCGTATGTGCTTGAGTTCGCCGACTATCTCATTTGCTTTCTCGCGGCACTTTTCGGGGAGAACGATCTGCAGATAATCCCCCGCGCCGGATGTTTTTATGTAGACAACGAAATCGTCGGTGTACTTCGACAGCCGGTTCTCGATATCCGTCTTGGACGCGAACATTCCAAAAAGTTTGACAAGGTCGCCCGTCCTGCCTTCGTACGAAAACTCCCTTACCGACCCGTCGCCGTTGCGCTCAAGGACATTCACGAGGTCGCCTGTCTTGTATCTTATTATCGGGGTTGCAAGATTCTCAAGGTCCGTGACAACGAGTTCGGTCCCGTCCGTTCCCTCTGCCGTCTCAACGTAGAGCCCAGGGTCGAACGCCTCAAGAACTTTGGGCTTGCCCTTCTTCGAAATCCCTACCCTGCTGAATTCTACGGTTCCCATGACGTTGTAGAGGTCCGTTCCAAAGTTCATGAATCGCGCTATGTACGAATCGAGAAGCCTCTCGCCTCCGACGACAATCTTGTCCGGCACGTACTTTATATTTCTGGCCCGCAGTTCGTCGAGCAGCCTTAGCGCATAGCTGGGCGTCGAGTACCAGACGGCCGGCTTGAATTCGATTATCACGTCCAGCGCGTCGCCCATCCTGCACGTGTTAGGGGCGCCAAGGGGCAGAAGCGCGACCTCCAGCTCGTTGCATATCCTCTCAAACGTGCTTCTTGTGCCAGCAAGGGAAAGGTTCACCAGAGTGTCCCCCTTTCCCACTCCGATCTTCTCAAACATCCTGATTCCGTTGCGTATCCGCGCATCGACAGAGCTTTTGGAACAGAATATGCACAGCGGCTTTCCAGTAGAGCCGCTCGTGGTCCTTATCTCTACGTATCTGTCAGGTATTCCCGCCTTCCTCAGGTCATCCTTGGTGCTTATCGGCACCTTCTCCCAGAAGTCCTTCCCGTCAGCGCGCATCCCGAAATGCCTAAGGAGTTTTCTCCGCGCTTCCAGCGAATCTTTAGCCATGTTAGGGCTTACTACTTGATACTATAAAAAGCGCTTTGCTCGTAGGGCACCAAAAGTCATCTTTTCCTTAGCAGCCAGCCGTCAATGTACATCGCATCGAAGCCCCCGAGTCCGAAACTCCTTATCGCGTCCTCGGGCGTCTCAACGAACGGCTCGTTGCCCAAATGAAAGCCGGTGTTGACGATCGCCTCCTCCCCGCTTATTTCACCGAACGAACCTATGAGCCCGTACCAGCGCTCGTTCTCGCGTTTTTTCACGCTCTGAACTTCGATTATTCCGTCAGGCGCGTTCACCGCAGGCAGCCTCGCGGCGCCTTTGTCTGTAAGCCGCAGCGTTTGCATCATTGCCGGGACGCTTGCGGAGTTGCCGAAGTACCTTTTCATGTCTTCGTACCTGACCGACGGCGCAAGCGGCCTCCACCACTTCCTGCCTGTTATGTCGTTCACCTTTCTCCAGGCGCCGCTTCGCGTGGGATCGGCAATCACGCTTCTGCCCCCGAGCGCCCGCGCTCCGAACTCTGAACGGCCGTTGAACCAGCACACGACCCCGCCTTTCGCGGCGATCTCGGCAACCTCTCCCAGATCGTCGCCGACATTCGACGCATTCCATTTTCCTCTAAGGACGGCCTTTTTCACCCTTTCTTCGCCATACTTCGGTCCCAGGCGGAATTCTCCAGGGATGTCGCGCCTCATCCTGCCGCCCAGGACGTGCTCGTACACGTACGCCGCCGCACCGGGCACGCCGCCGCCGTCGTTCGAAGCGGTAAACGCAAACACGTCGCTGAAAAGCTTGGAGTCGGATATCTTCATGTTCGACCGCGAATTCATCGCAATGCTTCCTGCGAGAGAAAGCTTTCTCTCGCCAGTGTTCTCTTTTGCCCACCTCGCGAGCCGCATCATCAGCCCGTCAGTCACGTCCTGGACGCAGAGCGCAAGGTCCGCTGCCTGCCTGTTGATTTCGCCGTTCGCCTTCCACTTAAAGTCCATGCCCCTAAGAAGCTCCTTCATTAGCGCGTACGTTCTCTCCCGCGCGTAGTCGTTAGCAAGAGCGCTCCTTAGGGGGCTTCTTTTGAAGAGGTCTTTGTATTCGAAATAGTACGGCAGCCGATCGCTGCTTTTTATGATTGACATGAATCTTTCGCGCAGTTTTCCGTCGCGCGCGCCATAGGGGACGAGCCCGAGCCCGAGCCCGGGTCCCAGTCCGCTCAGCACGGCTGCCTTGCCGTAGAGCAGCTTTATCGAACCAAGTCGCCTTGGCATTGACAGGAGCTTTTCGAATTCCCCGCCCTTAACACTCCACACCGTTGCGCTTTCGCGTTCGCGGTCGACAGGAAGAATGACAGCGTCCGACGAGTGTCCTGAGAAGTAGTGCGCGGAAGCGGCGTAGGAAAGGTGGAAGTCCACGGGAATCACGCGCATGCGTTCCGGAGCGGACAGGCCCATGCGCCTGTATATCGCCTCGATGAACAGCCTTGCCATTTCAGTGCTGGGCCTGCCTGTGATTACGGATTTTCCCAATGCCCCGGCAAACCGTCCCATGCCAAAGTCGATGTGGTCTGTGAAGCTGGCCGACGAAGTGAACGAATATACCGAGTTGGACGCGGAGGCGAGCGCCCACGTCTTTCCCATCAGGTTCATCTTGGATGGGTCGCGGTTTACGGCAAACGTGTCAATGTCGCGTGGCTTTATGCCGTGCTCCTTTTCAAGGAACCTGAACATGGCAAAAAAAGCGTTCGCGGGGGGCTCGCGCATTGACATTCTCTGCCGGGTGTGCCTGCCCTCTTCCGAGGCGAAAACAAGCCGCCCGTCGACTATTGCTGCGACGGAGTTGTCCCAGCCAAGCGGCCAGGTGAATCCCACTGCGATCATGTCCTTGACTTGCCATTTAATCTTAATAAATGCGTCTAGCTCTGACGCAGTTTCAAGTAGCGTGCGTGTCTTGCTACGCCCTTCTGTCCACTAGATGCCTGAGCTTGCCCGAGCCGGTCACCGGAACGTCCACATCCGTCTTGAAGACTATGTCCTTGTTGACTCGCACGCTAGAGAGATAGGAGCGTATTTCTGCCTCGCGCGACTCGCATTTCTTTGGGAACGTAACCTCAAGGAAGTCGCTATCGTTTCTGGTCTCAATGCGAACAGTGAAGTCGTCGCTGTACTTGGACAAGGCCTCGACAAGGGCAGACTTGGATACGAGGATCCCGTTTATTTTTATCAGGTCGTCGTTCCTGCGGTCGGGGACGAATTCGATCACAGATCCATCGTCCCCGTACTTTATGTTTTTTATTACGTCGCCCGTCAGGTAGCGTATCACTGGAGTGGACAGGTTGTTTAGATCAGTTACCGCGAGTTCGGTCGCCCCGTTCACGTCGACAGCCTCGACGTAGGCGCCGTCGCCTATGACCTCCTGCGTCATCGCATCGCCGGGCTTTGACACGCCTATGGCGGGGCACTCCGTCAGTCCGAAAGTCGTGCGAAGCTCGATGCCGAAATGTCTGAATCTTCCAACATATGAGTCAAGAAGTCTTTCGCTCGTGACCATGACCTCTCTTGGCAGCGGACCTCGGCCTGATGACTCGAGCGCGTCCAGAAGCTTCAGGGCATAGCTGGGCATGGCCAGCCAAACCGTAGGCCTGGCCTTTTCTATGGCGTCCAGCGTCTTTTTCATAGGGTGCGTGTTTGGCGTCCCCAGCGCCAGTATCGGTATCTCCGCCTCGTTGCATGCGCGCTCATACATGCTCCCCGGCACGAAATTACCGTACGCCAGAAGGTTGAGGACGGTGTCCGACCTGCTTACGCCTAGCTTTTTCAGAGTTACGATCGTCCTATCGATGAACGCCCTTACCGCGCCCTGGGAGTAGAAAACGTAGAGCGGCTCCCCGGTCGATCCGCTGGTTATCCTTACCTCGGCGAAATTTGCGGGTGTGGCAAGCGTCCTGATATCGTCTTTGCTGCTCAGGGACGTATCCTTCCAGAAGCCGCTCCCGGAGGCGGGCCTATCGAAATGCAGCAGAAGCCTCCTCCGCGCAGCCATATCCTGGTCCATTATTATTTCTCTTGATCCACAGATATAAACCTAGCCTTATTCGTTCAGGAAGCGGATCGGTTGGTTTTGCAATTTCTCAGGTCTATGACGTACGTGGACTTGTTCGAGTCAATCGAGAAGGTGTTGACCTTTTTTGCAAACACCAAAGATATCTTCGCATGGATGTAAGACAAGCTTGACAGTATATCGTTTTCCCTGGTTATGCAGCTCTCTGGCAGGACTATGTCCACCGCGTCTGCCATGTCCTCGCCAGTCTTAATGTAAAACAAGAACTCGTTGGAGTATGCCAGCATGTCATTAGCCATCGACGACTTCGACACGATCGAACCCCCGATATCTATGTGATCCGTGGCCCGTCCGCCAAATTCGAACGCGGTTACAGAACCGTCCGGATCGTACTTGACGTTTTTAACAATGTCGTTGGTTCTGTAACGTATTATCGGCGTCGAAAAATTGTTCAGGTCGGTCAGTATGAGCTCTGTGCCGTTTTCGGTATTTTCTGTTTCCACGTACAGGCCCTGGCTTATCACGTCAAAGACCTTGGGTTCCTCTTTCCTCGAGATTCCCACCCTGCGGCACTCGGTCATGCCGAAAGCGTCATACACTTCGATGCCCCTGCCGCCAAACAATTCGATTTGCCGATCTAGGAGCTCCTCTCCGCCAGCAAAGATTTTCTTAGGGGCGTATCCAGGGCACGTCGTTTCCAGCATGCTAAGAAGCCTGAGCGCATAGCTAGGGACCGATACCCACGCCGTCGGCCGGGTCCTTGCGATCGCGTCAATGACCTTCTCGGCAGGGCAGGTGTTTGGCGCGCCAAACGGAAGTATCGGTATGTTCATCCTGTTGCACACGCGCTCGATGTTGATCCCGGCACCCACGCTCCCGTAGGAATAAAGATTCAGCAGGACGTCGTTCTTGCCCACCCCGATCGCCTCCATGGTGGCGATCCCCCTTTTTGTGAACGACTCCACCGCTTCCTTGGAGTAAAAGACGTAGAGCGGCTCCCCTGTCGACCCGCTTGTTACTCTCATCTCGGCAAATTCGGCAGGAAGTCCAATCTTGCGCAAGTCGTCCTTAGTGCTGAGCGGCGTCTCGCTCCAAAAATCATCACCTGAAACGGGCTTTCCAAAATGTCCAAGAAGCTTTTTTCTCGCGTTTGAAGTATCAATCATACAAGAAGCACCTAGTCGTAGACGCCCGGAGCCCAGCCGTCCGCCATTCAGCGGTATATCCCGTCGGACACGTTTATCCTGTGGCCTATGTAGCCTGACGCATAGTACTTGTCCGCCAGCGCCTGCAGCTGGCCGGCGACGCTGGCGTTGCCTATCGTGCCGTTGGCCCTGGTGTAATAGTTCCATCCTGTCTTCTCATCGTTGCCGATGTGCAGCTCGTCGATAGGGGTGTCTGTGTAGTTGGCAAGTATCTCGATGGCGCTCTGAGGGTTGGCCTTTATGTAGGCAATGGCCTTGTCTACCACTGCGACCATCCTGCCCGTGAGATCGGGGTTGCCCGCGACAAACGAGGCGGTGAATGCTGCCCCCACCTGCGGAATGGGATTCATTATGTCTGCGCAGGTAGAGTTGGGAAGCTCCCTGGTCAAGTTGCTCATGGCTCCGACGTTTATTATCGGCTGGGATACGTACAGGGCGTCGACCTGGTTCTGCGCGAGCGCGGTGAGCACGGGCACCTGCGTTATCGCCACGTATTTCGCATCGCTCTGGTTGAAGTACTTGCTAACTATCCAGCGCGCGCTTATCCCGTCGGCGATCCTGTCAGGCCTAAGCCCTATGGTCTTGCCTTTCAGGTCGGCCACGGAATTGTATGGCGAGTTGGCCATCACTATTATGCCCGTATTGTTCGTGTATCCGAAAACCTCCGAGCCGACCATGAACATCTTTATGGCGCCAGGGCTCGCTGCCTCATCGTTGAACGCGTCGGCGTAAGAGAGCGTGAAGCCAGCGTCCGCCTGGTTGTTGAGCAGAGCGTTGGACACGCCCGTAGTGTTGTACTGGTGCGAGCCGACAACCACTATGTTGGCCTGGGCAAAGTATCCCTGGTTTTCGGCGACAAAGAAAGGCAAGGCTCCCAGGTTGCTGTAGGCCACCCT
>CABMGC010000073.1 GCA_902385515.1 uncultured archaeon | reverse complement strand
GCCGCCAAAAATATTCAGATAGAAAAAGACTTACAGAGATCAAGCTGAAGGGTTCAATTCATCCCCGCCTTAAAAGGCGGCTGCGATGGATTTCTTGAACCCTCCAGACCACCCCTGCATATTTAAACATCCAGAAAAATTCGCGGAAATGACGACGACAAGTGGGTCGACCGGAGAGCCGCTATTCATATTCGGCTCTAAGGAGGCTGTCGAAGCAGAAATCGAGACTGAGTGCGCGGTGCTGGACTATTTCGGGGTCACTGAAAATGACGTTGTGCTTAGCCTTATCGGGCTCGGAAGCCGAAGGGCGCCCGTATTTCACGCCGCGTGCGGAAGAAGGGGCGTGCCAGTCCTCCCGCTGGGTGCCTGGAACACGACCTCTGTTGAAAGAACTCTGAGCGTAATAGAAAGGGTCAGGCCCACAGTGTGGTTTGGAATAACGAGCTACGTAATGAAAATTCTGGACAGAATCGGCCCCGAATGCGTGCCGAGGTGCATACCTGCAGGAGGAGAGCAGCTTCTCAATTACCATATAAGGAAATGCAGAGACAGAGAAATCGAAGTGTACAACCAGATGGGCGCCGCGGAATGCGGGACGTTCGCGGTGTCTAGAAATAAGAATCTAAACAGGATGGAGGTCATAGCTAAGGGCGTTTACGTCGAAACTGTGGAGATTGAAGCGGGCGACGCCCTCGTGGTTACGGACCTCAACAATTTTGCGATGCCGATAGTGAGATATGTGACCGGAGACATCGTCAAAGACGTCAGGCATAATGACGACGGCTCGGTGAAGGAGTTCACGGTCGATAGGCGCGAGGACGACGCGCTAGTTCTCAACGGCTGGAGGGCGTCCAAATTCGACATTGTAAGCAAACTGTCGGATTATGCTCAGGATTTCATCGTCTACATAAAAGCAGTCGGCGGCGTCGACACTGTTGAAATAGTGCTTCCTGAAAACTGCAGGGCGAAGGAGAAGGAGATTATTGAAGCCCTTAAGGAAGTCCATGCGGAAAAATACATCGTCTTAAGAGACGGCATAATCGTGCCCAAGACCACCACGGGCAAACACAAGTACGTGGTAGACTTGAGGGGGCTAGCGCGGAGGGCGGCGCCATAGAACGTTTATTAAATCGCTTGGCTCAATTGTTTCAGGGTTTATCAATGTCGGGCAAATCGATAATTTACTTTGGCATTTCAATCGCATTTCTGGCAGTACTGTCTCTTGCATATTTGAGCTACCATCCTTCAGAGCATGGCCCAACAGCCGCCGCCATCCTTGCGCAAAACCAAACTGGCGCCACGGCGACGGTTAAGGTCTCCTATGCCCAGTCGACCTTGGCCTTGCCGATGTGGGTGGCCGAGGACCAGGGCTACTTCAAGGAGGAAAACATAACGGTGGAAGGAACCTCCCAGCTGACCCTTTCCCTTGTCACTTCTTCCATGCTGGCCGGCAAGGCGGACGTGGGCGTTCCAATCTCATTCATTGATGCGCTGGCGGTGGAAAATAAGCAGCCGGGACAGTTCAAGGCATTCATGGTCGAGGCGGAGACTCTGGAGACGAACAGCACAGGGATATTGGTGCGGCCGAATTCAACTTATTCCACCATCGCGGACCTGAAAGGAAAGAGGGTCGGACACTATCCAGGATTGAACTCTCTGACGGGCGGAAGCTGGCTGCTGGGCAAGTACTTCAACATCAGCGAAGTGACCTTGGTGACTGTGGCCCCGGCGGCAGCGGTGGAGGCGCTCGTTTCGAATCAGGTGGACGCACTGATGGTGCCGCAGCCCACGCTGATAATTGCAGTCAATGAGGGCCTGGCCAGGGACCTTCCGAACTCGACCAACGCGTACACGCTCGACCCGTATCCTCAGGCGGTATGCGCTTTCTCGTCAAAATTCGTTGAGCAGAACCCCCAGGTGGCCGCCAGATTCGTGAAAGCCATGGATGAAGCAAGGGCATACATAGAGGCGAACCCTCAAGGCGCGATGCTAATACTTGCCAATCACACGAACATGACCGTAGATCAGCTGCGAAGCGGCGACCCGAGGACGCCTTGGCTCAGTCTCGCGCTCGGCAACGAGACATTCAGCGGCGCGTTTGGCAATGTCAGCGCGGTCGATGCCATGCAGGCACTCGCGGACAAGTATTACGAATCGGGCTATGTCAACGGAACGGTTAACATGTCAAACGTCACGTACGTAAAGAAATGAGATGAAGGTCAAGGCCTTGAATTCCGCTTCCTGTTTTCCTTAAAGCACTGGCCGCGTCATCCCTTGCTAATCAACAGCCCGTCGATGTACATCGCGTCGAAGCCCCCGAGGCCGAAATTCGTTATGGCATCCTCCGGAGTTTCAGCCATGGGACGGCGGGGCAATGAGAAACTCGCGTTGCCGACAGCGGCGATGCCGTGAAGGTCTCTTACCGATCGCAGCAATTCGTAAAGTTTGGGATTCGTCCGTTTGGTAACGCTTTGCACCTGCACAAGATCGCCGGGCTGACGCACCGCAAGCAGCCTAGATGAGCCTTCTGAATTCAGTTCAAGGCGCGCGGTCATCAGCGGATCCGGAATAGGATCTGAAAAATACATTGCGAGATCTTCCTTCAGCACAGATGCGGAAAGGGATCTCCACCACCACATGCCTTTCGCGGAGTTTAGCCTTCTTCGCGCCTCTTCGGACGTCGCGTCGATGAACACGCTCCTGTTGCCCAGCGGCCAAATGCCGTATTCGGACCTGCCTTGGTACCACGCAACGACCTTTCCCTTCGAGACCAGTTCGGCCGCCCCTTCGATGCCATCGGCACTGACCTTCCATCCGCCCCTTTCAACCATTTTCCTTACCGACTCGGAGTCGTACTCGGGGCCGAGATAAACATCATCCAGCCTGCAACGCTGAATCCTTCCGCCGAGCACGTGTTCATACACGTACGCAGCCGCGCCTGCCGGGCTGCCTGAATTGTCGGTTGCCGGAAAAACGAAGACTTCGTCGAACGCCCCCGAATCTCGTATTTTCGTATTTACGAGGGTGTTCATGAAGGAGACTCCTGCCAATCCAAGTTTTTTCTCGGAGGTTTTCTCCTTCGCCCACGAACTAAGCATCAGCATGCTTTTTTCAAGAATTTCCTGCCCGCACCATGCCGCGGCGGCTACGTCTTTATTCAATTCTCCCTTGTATGCCCACCGCAGGTCCTTGCCCTTCAGGAGTCCCTTGAGCAGAGGCGCGTAGGAAGGATTATCGGTGAACTTCACGGGATGGAAGAAAGATGAGCGTTGCCCTCCGGCTATCACATACGGCCACCGGCCGTCAGCGGCCACTAGCGAATCAAACCTGCGCCGCATCCCCTCATCGCGGCAGCCTCCGCCCCATGCCGCGAGGTCCGTAAGCTCCCAGCTCTCCAGGTTGAGAACGTACTTGCCCAGTTTTCCCCAAAGAACTCCCGCGGAACCAGAAGTTATTGGCATGCCCATGAGCTTTTCGAACTCGCCGTCTTTCACTTTCCATATCGTCGTGTGCTCGATTTCGCCGTAGCTGTCGGACACGACGACTGCGCTTGAATTGGCTCCCGAAAAGTAGTACGCCGAAGCGGCGTGCGCAAGCTGATGCTCCACGGGATGGATTCTTATGTTCCCCGGCCGGGCAAAGCCGAGAGCCCTGTAGGCGCGCAGAATGAAAAGGCGGGCAAGCCCCGCGTCAGGATTAGTCAGTGCGGACCGGGCAAAGCCTGCTAGTTCAGAGGGTTTGTTGAAACTGGCATCTGCCCTTGCGAGCCTGGCATCGTAAAGAGGAAGCACCGATCGTTGGAAATCAGGGACCTTGCAAAACTTGAATTTCGTGCGATCCTTGTCGATTGCAAAATCGGTAATTTCGTGCGGCTTTATGCCGTGCTTTTTTTCGAGATAGCCGAAAGCTGCCTTGAGAGCGTACAGCGGAGGTTCCTGGAGGGCATACGAGGCTTTGGTGTGCCTCGTTTCGCCCGAGGCAAAGACCAATTTCCCGTCCAATATCACGGCTACGGAATTCTTGTCCATGATCGGCCAGCTGAACCCTAGCACTATCATGCATCTAAATCAGAGCTAAAATTAAAATAAGCGACGCCGAAAGCATCCCGCACGCCGCGGCGCCACCCTGTGAAGGCCTGCGACCAACAAACGAGGGATCGCATGACAAGCCAACGAAAGATATATTATAATCCGCAATAAATATGATAGGCGCATTCTGAAGGCGACAGACTGGCGGGGGTATGGTCTAATGGTAGGACGTCACCCTTACACGGTGAAGGCCTGGGTTCGATTCCCTGTACCCCCAGACTGATTTTAAGACATTGCCCTTACCTAAGAAAATCCAAGAAGGAAAGAGATTCACTTGTGCTTATAGCCGAACCTATCGTCGTAGGACCTGTGGTCCATTATGTCAAGAACGAACGCGACTATCTCCATCTCAGTCTCATCGTTCGTTAGCGTGTACAGCATCCGCCAAAAGTTGGGCAGCTCCACGCGAAAGAGGTTAGTTATGCCATACTCCCTGAGATATTCTTTGGGTATCAGGCTCTTCGCAATCGGGTCGCCGTAGTGTGGGTTCGACTTTATCAACTCCACTTTCTTGTTGATTGCTTTCAGTATGGACCGCTCCACCTTGGAGCTCTCCGCTTGCGAATTGAGGTAGACGTATACCTTTTCCGCCTCATTCGAGAGCCTGACGTTGACCCTTTTCATAGTTCCATCCCGCCCGCTACTGCCTGCCTCAGATTACTATTTGAATTGCGCACCCACGTTATGCCCCTGAGCGTCACGACTATCTTGCCGCTCTATTCAAGGTACTCTAGTATGCGCATCAGGGTGTAGTGGTTGACTTGCTTTGGCAGGCTCCTTTTTATCTCCGGCACGGTGATTACCGATCCTTTCGCACTCCTTATCGCGTTCTCCACCATAAGGACTGTATTCAAGGTAGGGGAAGGCATTGCCCTTTGCACCATCATTGTTTTCAAATAAATCACTTTTAGTTATTAGTTGATAACTATTATTTACATATAGATATATAAGCTTATTCCTTTGATGTGACCTTGCCTGCACGTCGGCCAGCATGACCCCTCTCCATCCTGGATGCACCCGGCATCCATTATGCCCGAATGGACACAACCAGAACCGTTTCTCCACCGCGCTTTGAGCGGCCGTCCCTGTACCCCCATTCCGATTACTTGATTGCGGCGGGCGTTCTATCCTGAAAAACAGGACGAATCATGGTGCTTGCGGGTAGATGATTATTTAACCTTAATTACCGCAAACGGTACTGTGGGTGCCTGCCATGGTCGATTACGCGCATAATTTCGAGATATACCTACAACAGGATAGGCCCGAAACGACTCACTGGAGCGCGTTTATAGAAAGCATCCTCGAATACGACCCTCACGTCGCCTTGGAGATATGCTTCGGGAAAGGGGACGTAGAGTTTTACCTACATTGCAACAAAAGTTTGTCTTCGCTGGCGACGAAGACCCAATTTATTCTTAAGCCCGACATCAGGCAGGACTGGAACGATGCAATCGCGCACGAGCAACTCTCTCTTCTCAGCCTTCCTAAGGACAGGAGCATACTGGACGTGAAGGAGAAGGAGGAAATCAGAAAGGGACGGACACTTACGAAGGTCATCTGGCACTGCGATTCTACGCTGAAGGTGCGCTCCAGCGTCATATATTTCTTTTTCGATACCGCTTCTGGCAAGAGCATAGTGATAAAGAAGGGCATGCTTGGAATACCGGCATATCTTCTGCAAAACATAGACTGGACTTCTTCAGTAAAATACAAGAAAAAGGAGGCGCCAGTGTACCTGAAAATCGAGGACACCGAAAAGCTCTTCACCCAGAACAAAAACGAAGCCTTCCTGGAAGTCGATGGATTTCCGTATCTCGTCAAGCAAAACTATCTGCCTCTTAGCGGCTTCGAGTTTGGAAAGCACTCGCTGATAGTCGGGCAGACTGGGGTCGGCAAATCAAAATTCATAACTCATTTCATAAACGAGATGGAGAAAAGGCACTTGCAGGACAAGTACGCCGTGGTCCTTCTTGACCCGCACGCCTCGATATTCCCCGAGGTCGGCAAGCAGATTGGCGCGGTCAACATAAATTTTGTCGATAACGCGTGCGACTTGTTTTTCAAGAAATCCGAACCGAAAATAGCGACCGAGCTCACGATAATGCTGTTCAAGAACCTTCTGGAGGGACAGTTCAATGCGAAAATGGAACAGACGCTAAAGTACACTCTCTACGTGCTCTTCCTGGCTAAGGAGATGTCGCTGCCGAACGTCAAGAAATTCCTGACCGAATACGAGTACAGGGCCTTCGTCTTCGGCCACGCCAAAATTGATGATAACATGGTTCACTTCTTCGACACGGAATTTCCCCAGATCCAGACGGAGTTCTACGAGAGCGCAGTAATGCCCATACTCGCGCTTATCGACGAGCTGAACTTCCTGCCCGCGTTCAAGAGTTTGTCTGACAAGGCGCTCGCAAACATCATAGAGAAGAACTTCCTGACGTGCTTCTCAGTATCGAAGATCTTCCTGGGCGAAAAGGCGACAAAGCTCATAGCTGGCCTTTTGATACAGCAGATATTTCTCATAGCCCAGGGAGGCGGCGTGAGCAAGAAGATAATCCTCATCATAGATGAAGTCGCCTCTGTACAGAATGACGCGCTGGTGACGATGCTATCGGAATCCAGGAAGTTCGACCTGTCGCTCTTCTTGTCCATCCAATATCTCACCCAGGTAAAGCCCGAACTCCTCAAGGGCATACTCTCAAACACTTATAATTACTTCATATTCCGCGCTCCAGAGGAGGATGCCAAGATACTTGCCAAAAACATAGCCATAAACATGCCGACCGAGGTCATCGCGAAAGGAGAGGCTCAGAAAGACACTAAAGAGGAACTGAAAATACGCGCAATTACCACACTGGATGTGAGAAACTGCCTGGTTCGTTGCTATGACAAGGGAAAATTCTATGATGCGTTCAAGGCAATAGTGCCGTTTGAGGGATTAGTATGGATGAAACAAGGGCAAAGAAGATAATCGACTATACGTTTAGGGACGTGTTCGGCAAAGAGAACCCGTTCACAATGGGGGAGTTCAGGAAGCGCTTCGCGTACGACATAGACCTCCCGAAGAAGGCGAAGGACGTGATGACAGGCTCGGACGCGTGGATAGTCTCGAAAAAGCGGGACAGGATCATATCCTCTGCCACCGCGTTCGAAAAAAGCAAAAACAACAGCTGGATGCTGCCCTCTGGGCGCATAGAATCCATGAGCGACATCAGGAAATTCTGGGAGAGGATATACTACAACATAGCAGACAGGACGCTGGGATCGAAGGACGTATCGGAGTCGGACCTGACCTACGACAGCTCAAACATCTACGGAAGTTACAGGACCTTCCAGTCTCAGGATATCGTGTTTTCGCACTCGACCGCGCACAGCAGATATGTTGTGGCGAGTTACGACAACGCAGGCTGCACCTCGGGCATAAGGATGTTCTACGGCACGTTTTGCTCATCCAGTTTCGCAGTGGACTGGTCCAAGAAGGTGTCAAAGTGCATGTTTGTGAGCGGCTGCGTGGATTTGCACGAATGCCTTTTCTGTTCCAACATAGAATCCAAGAGCTACTGCGTGGCAAATATGCAATTCACCAAGGACAAGTACCTTAAAATAAAGGACATGGTCGTGGAGTGGGTGCTGGAGAATTTTGGCACGGACGGCGGGAAAGACATACTGTCGATGTAGCAGATGAATGCTGTACTTCGATTCACGCGCCGCAGAGCGAGGTTTCCGAGTACAGTTCGAAGTCAATGCTTAAATACGGGGAAACGCAGAAAAGACATATTAAGGGGAGGCCGGCGCGGGGATGGGACGCTGGCCGAACCTGACGGTTTTGCAAATGAAAGCCATACTTAACAGCGCGGGAATGCTGATGAGCATCGCCTCTTCGGGGCTGATTCTCACGGTCGTGCTTGGCATGCTGGCGCAGCAGGGCACCGCGATGCAGTCCTCAGTACAGTCCGCCATGCCAAACACGTGCATAATAGCCGCGCCCTACCTCTGCAAGAGCGTTTCGCTTGACGCGAACGGCATTTTGACCGCGCGCATCGGGCAGATCGGCAGCGCCATGTCCATAACGGCCACCGGCTGCTCTGGAACTTCGGAAGCGCCGGGCCAATCTTCATTCGTGCAGCTAGGCCAGCCGGTGCAGCTGGTCTCCGGAGGAATCGCGCAGCTCAAGTTCACGTGCCCGATGGCACCAAATTCTTCATCCCTGGCGGGGTCGCTGTGGATCATATACGACACTCCGGGGAGCAGCGGCCTGGTGGCGCAGGTCGGGGCCTTCAACGCAAAAGCCCAGTGAAAAGCGATAGCATTTAATTTGTTGGACTCCGAATAGGCGCATGGATAATCCAGCGAACGGTCAATTCCCGCGGGGCGTTGAGTTTGTCTGCGGCGCGGTCATAGAGGAAGACGACGGAAAGGTGCTCTTTGTCAAGTCACCCAAGTGGAGTGACAAATGGGTCACCCCTGGCGGACACGTTGAACCCGGAGAGAAAATCCTCGACGCGATAGTGCGGGAGGTTTCGGAAGAGACCGGGCTTAAAGTTAAGCCTGTGGACATTGTCTCGTTCGGGGAGCTGATAAACTCCAAGGACTTCCACAGGCCGGCGCACATGGTGTATCTCGACGTATACTGCAAGGCGCCAGACATAACGACGCTGAAGCTTGACGGCAGGGAGCTCACGGCGCACCTGTGGGTGAGGCCCGACGAGGCTCTGATGCTGAATTTAGGGGAAGGCTACGACAAGACCCTGAACGACTTCATCGCCTACAAGAACCGCAAGGGCTGATTGCTTGGAGAGGAACAAAATTCTCAGGCTTGCCATCGCGCACGTCAAGAGCACGATGGACGACGAGAGCACAGGCCACGACTGGTGGCACGTCTCGAGGGTTTGGAAGAACTCCCTAAGGATAGCCAGGCGCGAGAAGGGAGCTGACCTCTTCATCGTCCAGCTAGGGGCGCTGTTCCACGACATAGCGGACTGGAAGTTCCACGGCGGCGACGAGAACGCCGGCGCAAAAGTGACGCGGGAGTGGCTGGAAAGGGCGGGGGCAGACGAGGACACGATCGCGCGCGTCTGCGACATAGTCACGAACGTCTCGTTCAAGGGCGCGAGCGTAAGGAACGGCATGAAGAGCCTTGAGGGCAAGATCGTCCAGGACGCGGACAGGCTGGACGCGATGGGCGCGATAGGGATAGCGAGGACTTTTGCATACGGGGGCAGCACCGGCAGGCCACTTCACGACCCAAACAGAAAGCCGCACAGCCACGTCAGCTTCGAGGCGTACAGGAACGCCAAATCCTCATCGATAAACCATTTCCATGAGAAGCTCCTGCTCCTAAAGGCAAGGATGAACACAAAGGAGGGCGGGAAAATGGCTGAGGAACGCGACGCGTTCATGCGGGAGTACCTTCGGCACTTCATGAGAGAATGGAAGGGAAGCTGATTATCAGATGTTGTTGAGCCTCAGCTTCAGCTCCTCTGCGTTCAGCTTTGTTGTGAGCAGGGGTATCTTCTCTATCTGCGCTATCTTCACGGCCAGCTTGTCGACCTGGTCGAGGTTCTGTATGACCACAAGCTTGGGCTTTATCGGGGCGACCCTGACGACGACCATCGGGGACCTTCCCGTGCTGACCTGGTCGAATATGAATGCCCGCTCCGTCGTAGTGCCGAAGAGCCTCGGGTAATCGTTGGGTGATATCTCAAGTATTACTCTCAGGCTGTCGAGAAGCGTGTACCCGAAAAGCCTTGTGGTGTCCAGCACGTTGGGGTTGGCCGCTATCTTCGCGTCGATTAGCCTTGCGAAGTCTATGCCGCTAAGGGGCGTTGAGAAATCGTGTATTGAGTAGAAAGACCCCTCCTCCTTCGCGGCATTGAACTTCTCGAGATTTCGGATTACTGAGGAGCCCTTCTGTTCGTCGAGCGTCACCAGCGCCGTAACGAACCTCTTAATTATGCCTACTCCCGGGCTTGCCCGCCTGTTGCCCTCGTAGTCGCTTATCGTCGAGGCGGATATCTTCAGGTACTTAGAAAGCTCGACCTGCGAGACTCCGAACAGCTCCCGCCATTTCTTCATGGCGTTTCCAGCGCTGTCCGCCATGGCTATGTCTCCGGCCACTCTCTCTTGTAGGCTGTCCATGATTTTATTGCTCTTACAAGGTTTAATAAGGTATATGACGAAGCCCACTTAGACAGATTCTGTTGCTAATTCCTGGGCGTTTTGCACTCGGAAAGAGTTACGAGTGCCCGGATATCTTCCGCAGGTATTCCACAACCTGCTTCAACTGCGCCGCGTCTATGTCGGTGAGCACGATCTCATAGTCGACGTTGGCGCTGGCGCTGTCGACGTAAAGGTTGGCAACGCCGAAAAGCAGCCCTATGATGGACCGGTCTATCTTCATGTTGGTTATCTCGTGGATCGGAATCACCCGCTCGTCGATCGCAAATATACCCTTGCGCCACACAAGGTCCGTCTCGGTAACCTCGTACGTGGTGAACTTGCTTCGTACCACCTGGAGCACGATCAAAAGGCCGAGGATGACAAGGACTCCTGCGCCGGCAGCTAACGCGTAGAGCGCGTAGATTGGATAAACGCTTGCGAAAATGAGCACCGCAATCGCCACCGCAACCGCGAAGAAAACGTCAATCGCTATGAAGTGCAGCACGTGCGGCTTAAGGCTGAAAAGGACCTCCACAGGAATCACAGATAGTTGTCACGCAAACCTTAAAAAAACGTGCGCGGCTCACGGCACGTCGTATACCAGAAACTGCTTCGAATTCGGCAGCAGCCTCCCGTTCACGCTGCAGAAAACGGGCAGCTGCTCCGTCGAAATCTTATGCGCTCCTGACGCGTTTGTTGCTGTGAATGTCACATAGACGACCACGCCTATCTTCGGATCGTAGCCCGCCTGTATGTCGTTGCAAACCGCATAGTCTGCGCAGTCGTAGAAACCAGGATACTTCAGGTTTTCCCTCGTCCAGTTCCTTATCATCGCCAGGGATTCGTTGCCGAAAACGGTCACGTTCTGCAGCCTTATCCCGATATCGGAGTTTCGCAGTTGCACCAGGTTCGTCGAGGATGTCACCGCGTTGGTGCAGTTGTTGATGTGCTGCCAATCATAAATCTGCTGAAGGTATGCGGGGGGAATGATGCCGTACTTCGCAGAAATTAGGAGTATCCCGGATAGCACCACGACAATGACTACGAGGTTTATCAACCACGACATTCCAAGACCCTTTCGTTGGAAGGCGGCGCCTCTACTTGCCGCCTTTGGCCGCGGGCTTTTTCCTTTCCGAGCCGCGGTGCTTGGCTAATGCGCGCTTGCTTCCCCTTTCTATCTGCTCGTACGCCTTCTGCGCCTCGTCGTCGATCTTCTCGGCCTGCGCAGGGGTCTTTTCCTTGATGAAAAGTGACACAAGGGCGATTATTATGCCTGCCACCGCCACGAGGAACGACACGCCGCCGTAAATCGCGACGTCAAATACGGCCGACCCCATCTGCGCTGATGAGAGCAGGAAGTAAGTCGCAGTGATGTGCGCGGTGCTATTTCCACCGTTCCAGAACGCAAGATAGTAGTTTCCGGCCGCCATCGCGGATGAAAGGTTCATGTACGCAGGTGACGCCGCGCCCGATGACGCGTAAGGGAAGGACCCTGACGTGCTGCCCGAGTATATTGCGTAGACCCCCTTGCCCTCAAGGCTCGTGGCCACGGATGCCCGCGCCGAGGCGGAACTGGCTCCTTCGATGGCATCGAACGCGCTCTGGTTGGCTATGTACGCGTCAATTGCACCGCTCGAGTTGTACGCTATCCAGGCCATGCCCGATTCGTTAAGGTGAAGCTTTACAGAAGACAGGGAATTTGCGCCTACGGTCAGCTGCTCGGCCACAGGGGCGAATCCAGAAGGGATGGCGGCCTGCATGGAGACCATGGCCGCAACAATGCCTATTATGAACAGAATTATGCCAAGATAAAGCAAATTCTTCCTCATTCAATCAAACACTATTTAAACGATGAAGTTATAATAAACCATTGATTTCGTAGCGCACGGCCATGCGTTTAGCGGGATAAAAGTGTGAAAAAATTGGCGTGGCGCGCACGGGATGAATTAGATGGACACTATAGAAAAGGAGGGAGGCCGAGGCCTTACTGGAAAGAGGCTTAAGCTGTACCTCGCCGCGACGCTGCTTATCCTTATCGCCGCACTGGTGTCATTCCTGATAGTTCCGGCGGGCAGCGGCGCGGGCGTCTGCTCGAGGTACGTGATCCAGCAGAGCAAGAACACGTGCATCATGAACGCGGCGCTGTCCGGCCTTAACGCAAGCGCCTGCGCGCAACTTCCATCGGCCTACTCTGACACCTGCTACCTTCAGGTAGCCGCAAAGGCCGGCGACAGCAGGGTGTGCGGACATGTGAGCGACAGCGCGCAAGCGTATTCGTGCACCGCGTCGATCGCCATTTCGACGGGTAACTATTCGCTTTGCGGCGGGATCGGGGAGCCTTACATCAGCAAGTGCAGGGAAGCCATAGCGGTGAAGTCCAATAATGTCTCCATGTGCACGGGCGTACCCAACGCGACCTCCTCGGAGATATGCTCAGCCATAATATACATCAAGAAGGCGCAACTCAGCGGGAAATTCCAGGTCTGCGCGAACGTCACCGGTTCGAACAGCCAGTACGTAACCGACTACGTGATAGGCAACATCAGCTCAAGCTCGACAGGACCTGCCACCGGCATCGGATCCGCCTTCCAGCAGATCGCGTTCATACCCAACATGACGTACAGCGCAAGAGACGTGTGCTACGACGTGCTTGCCGAGGAGCTGGGCAACGCGACGCTCTGCTCGATGATAAGTGGGACAAGCGCAAGGAACCTGTGCGCCGCCCAGATCAAGTCGAACTCCAACGCGACCTCCAACTACACGCAGATGCTGGCAGGTTGCGCGCAGATGGGCTACGTGTCGACCGCGTGCACGCAGGCGGTGATGCTCGCGGAGGCTCTCAGGACGCGAAACGCGAGCATGTGCGGCTCTATCGGCGGCGCGGGGTCCGACAGCTGCTATCTCGCGCTTGCCAAGGCGTATACGAACTCTAGCTACTGCAGCTATATAGTTAACGCGTCGCAAAGGAGTTCGTGCACGGGCAGCACCGAGAATGCAAAATGATATTCATGGAGGGCATCATCTCATGCATAAGGCATTACGCCGACTCCGAGAGCGACGACTATTTCGTGGTCGCGAAGGGCGAGGGCGGGCTTGCTGTCGTCAGGTCGAAAGCCAAGGCGCTCGCAAAGGTCGGCGAACTTGC
>CABMGC010000072.1 GCA_902385515.1 uncultured archaeon | reverse complement strand
CTGGACGTGCGCAACGCCGCGTGCACCAAGGGCAAAAAGCAGGTGACTTTCAGCGATCTTGCGGCAAAGTTCTCAAGCGCGCCGAAGTTCATTGCAAGGTACTTCACGTACAAGGACTGGAGGGACAGGGGCCTAGTCGCGGCGATGCCGGACAAGCACTACACCGAGCCAAATCAGACGCCGGTCAAAAAGTATCCCCTCTCGTCGCTGAGGATGCGAAAGTACGATCTCCATGGTGTTTTCTTCAAGACGGACCTGATGACCGTGGCGGAGGAAGAAGCGCAGGGGAAGGCGCTGTACGAAGATTTCTGGTTCGGCCAATACGGGTCCTACAAGGCCGCCGACAGGGGCAGGCTCAACAAGCTCGACGTCTACGACACGCTGTTTTTGCTCGACAAGAAGGCGCTGGCGCTGCGAAACATGACAAGGGCGGGGCTTATGCGCCTTGCCTGCGACAGGAGGAAGGATTTCGCGAGCCTGTATGCCGTGTACAAGGACTGGAGGGAGAAAGGCTATGTGATAAAGACGGGCTTCAAGTTCGGGACGCACTTTCGGGTGTACTTCCCCGGAGCCAAGCCGATGAAAAAGGATGACGGGGCGTGGATTCACTCGAAGCACGTCATACACGTGTTCCCCAAGAGCTCCAAGCTCCTGATATCCGAATGGGCCAGGGCCATCCGCGTCGCGCATTCGGTGAGAAAGACGTTCATACTTGCGGTCCCGGGCAAGACCAGCCGCGGGAGGTCGGAGATAGACTTCGTCCTCTACCACCGCCGCGGCGGCGAGGCCGACAGCCCGCAGGGCGCAAGGCCCCGGTACGCCATGCTCTCTTTGAGCGAGGAGGAGTATATCGGAGGACAGGAGCTGGCCAGGGCCATAAACGAGGCCAAGCGAAGGAAGATGGAGCTGCTTCTCGCCATAGCGGACCGGGAGACCGCAGTCACCTACTACCGCGTAATCCAGATAAAACTGCCCGGCAGCAGGCACGACTACTTCGAGATAGACTGGTTCCAGCCCTGACAGAATATCGAGTAAGGGAAGGGCCGCCTTTTGAACAAGCCTTTTTAATATTTGCTTCGATATAAGTTATGACGATTAAGGCGACAGGCGAGAAAATGAAACTATCAGAATTATATAGGATGGACGTCTACAGCGACGCAGGCCAGTACCTGGGAGAAGTGCAGGACGTAATAGTTGACCTTGAGAAGGGAGAGATAAGCAGGCTTCTCATGATCCCTTGGAAGAGCGCGAAGGGCGACGTGAAGATAACCCTGAGATCCAAGAGCGTGCTCTACAAGAGCGTAAAGAACGTGGAGGACGTTGTCCTTGTGACCGCTCCGAACGCGTCCATAGACAACACGAACAAGGACGAAGTCAACGACCTTTCAAGGTGAGCGCGCAGGGCCTCGTCCCTGTTGCCGCTTTCAGGCTGGGCCGCGGCCCGCCTTTTATTTCAAACGCGGAGCCGTGCGGCTCCTTTACGGATTTCTTGCCAATGCCTCCCTGCACAGTCCTGAATGTCGCCCTGCCAGCATCTGTCGCTTAACGAAGATGATGGAAGTGCACAATCTTAATATGCTTTTTGTCCCGGCCCGCCCTCGACAAGCCTTTCGCCGCCCGCCGTCCAGCGCGCGCCATGGGAAGGCACCTCGCGAAGGGTATTTAAATTAAAATCGAGCTTAAACCTTCACAGGTGCGCTTACGAACAAACAAGGGACATTCATAGTTCTTGAAGGCCTGGACGGGGCAGGCATCTCTGCACAGGCAAGCCGCCTAGAGGCGCATCTTAGCAAGCTCGGGTACGACACGCTTCTTACAAAAGAGCCCACCCCGCGGATAGGCAGCTGGATACGCTCGGAACTTAACGAGGAGCAGAAGTCCCACATGTCTTTGCAGCTGCTTTTCTGCGCGGACAGGGCCAGGCACCTGGAGGAAGAGATAGAGCCGGCCATCAAGCAGGGAAAGGTGGTGATATGCGACCGCTACTTTTTCTCCACGCTGGCCTACGGCTTCGCATCTGGGATAAATTTCGACTGGCTGTACGCCATAAACAAGGCATTCAGGATGCCCGACCTTGTCTTCTTCATAGACGTGTCCCCCGACATATCGATAAACGGGATAGCCAAGGGCAGGGAGCAAAGGGAGCTGTTCGAAAAGAGGGAATCGCTGGGGAAGGTGCGCAGGGCGTACCTGAACCTCGCGAAGAAATTCAGGTTCAAGATCGTCAACGGCGAGGCGGGAGCGGACGAGACGAGCGGGGAGATTGCCAAGGCGGTGGACAGTTTCTTCAACATCAAAGCAAAGCATAAATAGCGCGAGAGCGAAATAGTGGTATTGTTGCTCCTATCGTCTAGTCCGGTCAAGGACATGGGGCTTTCAACCCCAGAACCCGGGTTCGAATCCCGGTGGGAGCATTATTCGTCTTGCTAGTCAGAACCAGACGCCGTCCAGCAGCATCTTTCCGTATACTGCGTAGTTTATCATGTCCATGAGCGTGTCCTCCACCGTTTCCTTCTTGAAGCTGGCTTCGTTCTTCAAAAGATTTTTTATCCGCTCCATCTTGTCGGTCTCTCTTACGATGAGCCCTATAACGCCGAACTTCAGTATGTTTCCCGATCCGTAGTCCGTGTTTTTCCTGACGCCGATGTCGTAAGACTCCGCGATCACTTCGTCCACATTTCTGCCTGAAATGCTCTGCAGCCCGGATAGAGCTATGCGGACTATGTCGTCGAATATCTTCTTGTCTGCCTCAGTTGCCGCTTTTCTGCCCGTCAGTTTCTCAAAAAGGGACTGCATGTCCTTTTCGGTCAAGTCTATCATAGCCGCAAGCTGTTCCTTGTCCACGCTTGCCGTTTCCACTCTCTGGTACAGGTACGTTTTGAAATTTTCCTCCCACATTAAAGCCAACTCGCCGCAGAGACAACGAGACTTGCATTTGCGATTATTTAATGGTTGTTGCAATCGCATTATCCTTGTGTCTTCCACTGCCCACTGCGTTAAATATTAGGGAATGTCCAATCTTTTTGCAGGTGATATCATCTTTGGCGAATCGAGCGGAACCGTCCCGGTCAAGTACGAAATCGAAAGGAAGTTTCTTGTCGCGCAGCTGCCGCAGGACATGGACTCGGCTTCTTTGCGCAGGAGCGAGATAACGCAGATGTACCTTTTCGTCGACGGCGACAGGGAGGAGAGGATCAGAAAGGAGGACGATTCGTACTGCCTTACGTTTAAGGAAGGCCGCGGCCTCAAGCGAAAGGAAACGGAGATAGCGCTGCGCAAGGACGACTTCAAGGCGCTCGCCGTCCACGCGATCGGCAGCGCGATAAGAAAGACGAGGTGCGCGATTCCTTACGAAAATAACACCGTATATGTGGACGCGTACGCGGGCCGCCTCGCGGGACTAGTCGTAGCAGAGGTGGAATTCGGTTCGGAAGCCGAAGCCCATATGTTCATCGCTCCGTCGTGGTTCGGCAAAGAGGTGACTGGCAACAAGACGTACAGCAACAGCAGCCTTGCGCTATCCGCCGACGGATTGAGCGAGGTCCTTAGGAGGAAGCTGCCCAGCCAGTGATCCGACGGCAAGGCGGACTTTCCGACAAGTCCGCCACGGATACCCATAAATAACATTTGGCGACTATATATTAGGTAATACGATGGTGCAGCAAATCAGCAGAATTGGCTTTACCTGTGCTGGAATTGTTCCCGCGGAAAAATCGAAGACAGATGAAGCTCCTATGATGGAAGCCCATCTAAATCTCTTTTTAAGAAAGGACTCGGAAAAGACTCAAGTCAGGCTCAAGCCCGCGGAAGCGATGCTGTGGCTCGAGGACAGGATATCGCAGCTTCAAAAGGAAAAGCAAAAAATAGCAGTGGGTTTTGCGGGCCGCTCGTGCTCAGGCAAAACGACAATCGCAAACAACCTCGCCAACGCGCACGCCGGCACGTCGCTTCTGTTTTCGCAGGACGCGTGCTACCGCCCGATGACCGAGGTCCTTGCCAACGGGTGGAACTTTGACCAGCCCGAAGCGTTAAAACTTGACGAATACGAGGACCATCTTGCGCATCTGATGAAAGGCGAACCGATAGAGTACGACGTTTATAGCAGGAAAAACGGCAAGGTGGAGGGAAAAACGAAGGTCGCGCCGCGCAACCTTGTCGTGAACGAAGGGCTGTTCCCGCTGATGGACAGGTTTGCTGACAAGTTCGACATAAAGGTCGGCGTGAACGTATCGCTGCACGGTGCGCTCACGAGAAGGCTCCTAAGGGACGTAAAGGGAGGAGAGAGCAGCTGGACCTTGCTAGAGACCACCAGATATTTCCTGAACGTCGCGGAGCCGATGTACAAGCGCCACATAGAGCCCACGATGAAGAACGCCGACCTGATAATAGAGAACGATTACGATCCCGTCATAGAGGCGGAGAAGTGCAACCTTACCGAGGCGCAGAGGAAGTACAAGGCTCCCGCGGGCATCAACACCCTGGTTGAGAACCTGCCCGGCGTGTCCCTGTTGCAGAGTTCCAGGCAGGTCGATCACTACTACACCGACGGCTCGTTCAAGGACACCGGCGAGATAATACGCATAAGGGAGGAGGGCGAGGCTGCGAACCCGATAATCCACTTCACGTACAAGGGGCCGAAGGTGGTGACCGAAAATTCGTCGGAGCGGCAAAGGCTGGATTTCATGGTGGACCCCGAGGCCAAGCAGGGCATATTGTCCGCGTACAAGGAATCGAGCAGCGTGGATAAGATGAGGACCCTGTACTCGAAGAAAGGCGTGCTTTTCTCCATAGACTCCAAGGTGATTAAGACCGAAGGCGGAAGGGAGTCGAAGCTCGGCGATTTCATCGAGATAAGGGAGAGCAGCGGAGAGGCGGCCGTGAACGAGCTGCTGTCTGCGCTAGGCATGGACCCGTCAAGTGCCATAAAGAAATCCTACTCTGAGATGTGACCCAAGGCCAGGGCCGGAGACGCCTCCGGCCTTCTCCTCACGCGCCGCCCGATAGCCAATCCCCAGATAGTCTTATATATTTGGAAATCTCCTGCATTTTCAGGTGGAAACATGGCGAAATCATTCGCGTGCAAGGATATGGGAATGGCATGCAGTTTTACGGCACGGGCGGCAAACGAAGACGACCTGATGCGGAAAGTAGCCGAGCACGCCAAAAACGTGCACAACATACGCATGGACGACGAAACCAAGAGAAAAATAAAAGCGGTAATAAAGGAAGCGTAGCCGCTTCGTTTTTGGCGGAAGAGGCAGCTCTTTTGACTGCTGCTTGATATAAACCTTTATCACCAATGTTTTTACATGAAGAGAAGCAGGGTGATAAAGGAGGCAGTGTCCGGGCTGGCCGCCTACGGATACGCCACCGTGCTTGCCTGTAACATGCACACTTGTGCCGACGTTTTTGCGCAGAAGAAAGGCAGCAAGCTGGCGATAAAGATAGTCTACAACATCGATTCGGTGAAGGAGAAAGAGGCTTCGGCGCTGTTCAGGCTGTCCGAGTTCATCGACGCGGAGCCGGTCATAATAGGCGCAACATCGAGGAATGGCCGGCTAAGGGATGGCGTGAGCTATGACCGATTCTCGTTAAGGTGCGTTTCCCCGGAAACTCTCACAGGCTGCTCGGCGAGTCGGGGTTACAT
>CABMGC010000071.1 GCA_902385515.1 uncultured archaeon | reverse complement strand
TTGGGCATGGGCCTTAGGCTCTGCGTGAAGTTCATCAGCTCCCTTCGGTCGCTGTGGCCCGAGAATCCCTCCGCAGTCCTTATCTGCATGTTTATGTCAAGAGGCTCGAGCTTGCCGTTCTCTCCGGGGAGCGCGATCTGCTTGAAGCCGTTCTGGATCTTCCTTCCCAGCGAGTTCACGCTGTTGTATCCGACGAACGCCATTGTGTTCCTAGGGTCCTCCGCCAGGGCCTTGAAATACTCCAGCGAGGTTCCGCCGTTGAGCATTCCTCCGCTTGCAAGTATTATTGCCGGTCCCTTCTCGAGTATCTCCTCCCTCTCCCCCTTCGCTATCTGGAAGAGCTCGCTCTCGAAAGGCGAGTTGTTGCTCAGTATGCGGTGCTGCAGGCTCGCCTTGAGGTACTCAGGATACGCTGTGTGAATTGCGCTCGCCTCAAGGATCATGCCGTCGAGGTAGACGGGCACGTCGAGCTTGTACTTGGGGTTGTTCATGAGGTAGCTTTCCAGCACGAGCTGGAGCTCCTGGGCCCTTCCCACTGAGAACACCGGGATCAGCATCTTGCCCTTGTTGTCGATGGTGCTCTTTATCATGTCCATGAGGTTGCCCTCGGCCATCTGCCTATTCTGCGTGACGTCCCTCGGGCCTCCGTAGGTGCTCTCTATGAACAGCGCGTCGACTCTCGGGTACCTTGTGTCGGCCTGGTCCAGCAGCCTCGTGAACCCGTATTTCAGGTCCCCGCTGTGGATGATGTTGTACATTCCCTCCCCTATGTGGAGGTGGACCACCGAGCTTCCGAGTATGTGGCCGGCGTTGTGGTACGTGAGCTTTATCTCGTCAGTTACGTTGGTGACCTCGCCGTAGTCGCGCGTTATCATGTGGGTTAGCATCTTCTTGATGTCCTTCTCGTCGTATATCGGCGTTCCGCCGCTGCGCTGGACGAGTTTTATGTAGTCGAAAAGCAGGAGCGCGGCCAGGTCCCTCGAGGGGGGCGTGCAGTAGACCGGCCCTTCGTAACCGTACTTGAAAAGATAGGGTATGAAGCCCATGTGGTCCATGTGGGCGTGCGTGAGTATGACCGCGTCTATGTCGTTTATCGTTATGTTGGCGCTGCCCAGGTACGGGAACGCCTTGTTCTCGTCCGACGTCACTGCCTCGAGGCCCTTGACCGAAGGCTCGGGGCTGACTCCGCAGTCGATTATTATCTTCGAATGGTTCGTCTCGATCAGAAGGCTGCTCCTTCCGACCTCCTTGAATCCTCCGAGCGCAGTGGCCTTTATCCACTCGCTCTTCATTATCGGCTGGTTTATCTTCTTGCCTATCTGCGTCAGGAACTTCTTCCTGAAGTCAGCCTCCTTGAACAGGAGCTGCCGAACGCCCTTTATGACGTCGCTGTTCATCGTCGGTATCCTTAGGACCCTCGGCACCCAGCCGGTCTCGAGGACTATCTTTATAAGAGTCGATCCTCCCTTGCCTATGACGAGGCCGGGCTTCATGGCCTCTATCTGCACCTCGTTGAAATCGGGCACGAACCTTATCGAGTCCTCCGACACCCCCGCCTCCTTGGGCACTATCTCCAGTATCTTGGCCTTTGTCTCTTCGGGGTCCTTCAGGCTGGACGCGTCGCTCCTTACGATCAGCTTCTTCTTTATGCTTGTGGAAACGCTCCTTATGACCTGCTCGTTGCCGTATATCGCGGCTACGTTCTTGGCATAGATGGCCACGTCCGGACCCTCGAACTCGACCTTGACAAGGCCCGCGTCCTTGGGTATGAGCTCCTTTACGGTCTCGAGTATGTTCCTCTCTTCCTTCTTAACTTCGTCCAAATTCATCAACTTAAAAATCGTCGCATTATTGACGCTGCTGGAAACTCAAAAACAAATAAAACAAAAACACAAGGGTTCACTTCAGCAGCTTGTCGACGTCCTCCTTTACGTACTCCTTGACGCCCTTCTTCGTGATGGCGACGAGCTTGATGCTGTCGCCGGTGGCGGAGTCCCTCTTCATCGCAATCGACAGCGCCTTAGCGGCGTGCTTCAGCGCGTCCTGCGTGCTGAACGACGCGCTATATACGCTCTCCAGGTATCCGAGCGCAGTGGGCGAGCCGCTGCCAGTCGAGTAGAACTTCGACTCCTTTATCACTCCGCCGCCAAGGTCAAGGCTGTATACCTCGGGGATTCCCTTGTTAAGGCCGCCTATTATCAGCTGTACTATGTAAGGAGCGAACTTGTTCTCCTGCAGCAGGAGCGAAAGCAGCGACGAGGCCGCTGAAGGAGAAAGAGGCTTGCCCTCGTTCATCTTGTAGAACTCGTTCTGTACCTTCAGGAACTTCACGAGGTACTCGGCGTCTCCGACGTAGCCCGCGATCGTCATCGCCAGGGAGTCTCCTATCTTGTAGACCTTTATGGCCTCCGAGCTCGCAATGAACGTGTCCCCGGTCGCCCTGCTGTCCGCGCCCATGACTACGCCGTCAGTGCAGACTATGCCTACGGTTGTCGTCCCCTTCCTTATGGATTCTGCAATATCATTTTTGTCCATCCATTCACCATATACTTGTCAAAAACATTGTACAGCATAAGCAGTCCGGCTACAGCTTCAGCCTCAAAAAATAAAGCACTGAAAAAAAGCCCTATCCAATAATTAAACTACCATTACCTATAAAATACTTGCTATTGTCCTCGGATGGTTCCGCGTACGCGAAAGTGCGATAGGCCTTCGTTATCTTCACCTTGTACATCTTCCCTATCCTTGTCTTCGCGTTCTTCACGAAAACTACGGTGTCGTTAACCTGCCCTATCCCTTCACCGCGCATGTTCTTCGCTTTTATGTTCAGGTCGTATATCTCTCCTTCTAGAAGCCCACCTTCCACACCAACACCCTACCCGCATCCCAACGGGTTACATGTGAAAGGTGCAATATAACTATTTAAACATTGTGTGCAGGTTCTTGTAAATTATGCCACTAAGTCGATTGGCTAACGTCAGGAATACGTTTTAAACGTTATGTTCACAACTCCGATATTCGAGTAAGTGGTCGAGTTGCCGCTCTTCGAGTAGAATATTATCTGGTTAAGGCCCGGGCTGGCCGTGAAGTTCAACGTTATGTTCTGCACCGATTGGGTCAGGTTCAGGACGCGCGGCTGGTTCCTGTTGAAGAACACGTACACGCTCTTCTGGCCGACAGGGGATACGGCCTGCATGTTCATGCTGACCTTGGTGTAGTTGGGCGCGTAAAGGGTTATGTACGCCGGATTGACCGAGAACCACGTGCGCGACACGGTGTCGTTGCACTGGTGCGATCCGCAAAGGATCCAGCCAGGCTGCCACAGGCTGTACTGGCTTCCCATGTACACGGGGGTATATGCGGTCACTTTCTTGCCCGCCGCCCTGGTTGCGTTGTACGTGGAGAAGACCTCGGTCGCGTTGTCTATGTAGACGGGGCGGCCGAACATGCTGGCCAGGTAGCTCACGACCAATTCTAGCTGCGACTGGTTGTACGCCTGCTTCTCCACGGTCACGAACGCGACGTTGTACGCGCCGAGCAGCAGGAGGCTGGCGTCGGTGTAGTTCTCGACTATCGGGGACGCGTACACCAGGCCCTGGCCGGACTCGAGGTAGCTTGCGGACACGGCCAGCGGCAGGTCCATCATCGAGAACACCTGGGTGTCGTTGGACCTCGTCGCGTATCCTCCGACAAGGGGCTTTTCGAAAACGGTCTGGTAGTATAGCGCCTTGCCAGGGTAGAGCTGCGGCAGCTTGCCGGAGAAGTTCTGCAGGGCGGGCAGCACCAGCACGGAGTAGTTGCCGCTCAGCTGCGCGATCTCGTAATACGCCTTGGAAACCGAGGCCGAAGAGTACGAGGCGCCGATCGCGCCCTGGCTGAAAGGCAGCGAGTTGTACTCGATCACCACAAGGGCAAGGAACACGGCGAAGACGTAGTACTTCAGGTTCGGATTGAGGCTCGGCTGCGCGTGCTTCTCCTTCGTGAGCAAGTGCTCCACCTTTGCTAGGCCGAACGCCGCGAGCAAGCCGAGGAGGAGCTCGATGACTATGTCAAATCTTCCGGGCTCCCTGAGCACGTTGAAGAACGGAATCTGGTGGTACGCGAGGTACAGCCCAGGTATGCCGCCGGTGCCGGTCGTGTAGTTGTAGGTAGGCAGCGTTCCTCCAACCTGGAGGTACGGCCCTATGGAAAGCAGCAGGAAGAACACAAGGGGCAGGGCCAGTATGCCGGTCTCCTTGAACTTGTCCTTGAAGGAATACACCAGCCCTATGATTGCTAGCGCAAGCACCGTGTAGCCGGCGTATACCGTCCTCTCGGCGGGCGCCGGGGCGTTTATGCTTGCGAGAGGTGCAGCCGCGAAGGCCAAAAGGCCGTTCATTGAGCTGGGTATGAAGAACGACAGCAGGTCGGGGCTGTAAAGGACGTTGTACGCAGTCGTAGCCTGGGCGTTGACCGTGCTAAGCGTGGACGAGTTGAAGGCCATGACTATGCCTATGATGAAAGGAGATCCTGCAAGTAGCACGATTCCGATCATCCCCCCGAACGCGATTAGGAACTTCAGGTTGAGGATCTTGGACCTGTTGTGCTTTGTCAGCAGCAAATAGACCAGCATGAAGAAGACCACCATCGCTGTCATCAGTGCCTGCTCGATGTCGCCCATGAAGGCCAGCAGGACAAAGGACAACCCGGCGAATATCGCGTCCGACGGCTTCCTGTCCTCCACCATCTTGATGAAGAACAGCAGGAACAGGGGTATAAACTCTATGTTAGTGAACTGCAAATGGCCGAAGGACTGGATGGTGTGTATCGGGCTGAACGCGAATATGAATCCGGCAAGGAACGCAGCCATCCTGTTCTTGGTCAGGTGGAACGCCAGCAGGTAGGTGAAAAGGCCGGAGAGGACGAAACCCAGAAGGAAGATCACGTTGAATGAGAACGCAGTTCCTATCGGCTGGAATATCGCGCTGACAAGGCCGGCTATGGGGGCCATCGTCTGCGTTGCGAGGTTAGCCACGACTGGCTGGTAGATGTAGCTCGTCACGTAGGGAGAGGAGTGGAGCGTGAAGAGCGAGAACGGAACCCACCAGAGTTCCCAGACGCTCTGGTACACGTCGCCGCCCGTGCCAGGCAGCACGGACGTGATGTTCGCGATGACCGGCCAGAAGAACACGCATGATATCGCAAGATAAGCCAGCGCCACGAGGGCGTAATCCACAGCCTGCTTCCTGTCGAACTTGAACATGAAAACCCAGAATTACATGGAAATTTATGTTAATAAACTTTTTAGGGCAAACCCATTCATATGCCTGAGAGAAGGGAAGCCCTGGGAAGGAGAAGCGCAAGGACTTTTTCAGTACTGACACTGGGAAGGCTGTTCAGCCTGCTCGTGGGGATAGCTTCGGTAATAATAATAGCGAGGATGCTCGGGCCGGCCGAGTACGGAATATACACGCTCGCCTTCGGGTTCTACGCGCTCGTCAGCGCGACGGGCAACTTCGGGTTCGGGGTCTATCTTGCAAAATACCTGGCCGAGTACGAGGACGCCAGGAACGGCAAGATGTTCGGCAGCGCGCTGACGTCGAGCTTCCTGTCTGTGGCCGCGATAGGCGCCGCGCTCATGATAGCGGGCATACTAGCAAGCGGATACGTCGCGGGCCTGTTCCCGGGTTCCAATTCATCCGCTTCGATATTCGTGATCGCGTCGGTTGCGATGTTCTTCTCAATGCTTTACGGGACTTCCGACTACGCAATGATAGGCATGGGAAAGAACGCCGCGGCGGTGGTGATGGAGACCGGTGAGAACCTTGTTCTCATCGTCGCGAGCGTGCTCCTTATCCAGGGCGGATTCGGTGCAGCGGGGGCGATGTACGGACTGCTCATAAGCTACGTCGTCGCTGGAGTGCTCGGCACGCTGTACGTGTTCAAAGAATCGGTCAGGCAGATGCACATAAAGCTTGGGCTGCCGAGCATGGCCGAGGTCAAGCACTCGTTCAGGTACTCGATGCCTGTGGCCGCCAACAACGCGCTCAGTAACGGCATTATAGGCTTCGGCACTCTCCTTCTGGGCGCGTTCGTAACGTCGTCGGTGCTCGGAAACTACGGCATAGCCAACAAGGCCAGGGGCACGCTCGCGCTGTTCTACACCACGGCGGCCATGACCTTCCTGCCCGCGCTGTCAATATCAGTGGCCAGGGACGCAGGCAAGAAGGGAGAAAAGGAGGGCGGCAGGCTGGAGCGGGTCTACAACAAGGTGCTGCTCTACTCGATGATGCTGACCGTGCCCATGATGGTCTACATCGCCGTGTTCGCGATGCCGCTCACATACCTGTTCATAACCCACGCGTTCATTAGCGCCCCGCTGTACCTCACGCTCATGGCGGCAGGAACGATAGTCGGCCTCATTGGAACCTACACCGCCAACCTCTTCATGGCGGTCGGCAAGACGACCAAGCTCCTTCACTACAGCGTCATATCGGCGGCAGTGCAGCTCGTCGCGCTGGTCGCTCTCACGGCCGCCTGGAGCACAATCGGCAACATAGTCGCCCTGTTCTTCATAGGAAGCCTTGTCAGCAACTGGCTCCTCATACGCGGCGCGAAGAAGTCGCTCGGCGTAAGCCTGCACTACGGCAAGCTCCTGCGCACTTTCGCGAGCAACGCGGTGCTTGCGGCCGCTCTGGTCCCGGGGCTGCTCATCCACAGCCTGCCGCTGGAACTTGCGTACGGCGCCGCCGTGACCGCCGCGGCGTACCCGGTGCTTCTCGTGCTGTTCCGCGTAATCGACAAGGAGGAGATAGGGATACTCTCCAGGTCTACGGCGGGCCTGAAGGCCCTGGGCGCCATAGCGAACCCCGTGATAGGCTACTTTAATGCTTTAATGCGCTACCTACAATGATTACAACGAGTTGCTTTGATGGACTACGAAGACGGCGGGACGATCGGAAGCGAGGTCAGCGTGACCGAGGAGCTCGGCGTGAAGAGCGCCAACGTGGCGTCATTTGTCGCGCTCGCG
>CABMGC010000070.1 GCA_902385515.1 uncultured archaeon | reverse complement strand
TCTTTTGCCTAAATCTATTCCAATGTTCATATTGTCACCTAACTTATACTGCGCCGCAACTATCTTGACTTGTTGCGGCGCACGCAGTTAGGCGGAAGAATTAGCATGTCAGCTCTCGGGGCAATGACTTCCGTCAGGACGGCCTTATCGCTTCCATCTCTGCCTTGTGCTCCGCGTATCTCTTCGAGATCGTCCTTAGCCCCGCCTCCGAATGGATGTCGTCAACCCCCTTGAACAGGACGTCTGCCAGCTCAGTCACCTTCGCCTGGTACCTCGTGGGCCGGGGCATGAATATGTCCAGCTCTTCGATAAGGGTCGGCCATCCGTGATTTTTGCCCTTCTCATACTGCCTTATGTCCTCCTGGCGCCTTTCCAGGTCCGCAACGATGACCTTGTCTATCTTGTTCGCCAGCTCACCCATGGCATTGGCAGCGTCCTCGGTGCACCTGCCATCTGGGGTCAGTGTCTTGTTGGGCATGTGCTGCCTTATGAAGGAGTCGCACATCATCGCCGGGAAGAAGTGCATCCCTCCGAAGAAGTCCGCCGGGCTGCCAAAAGGGCTCCTTGAATCGGTCCGAAAGCCCACCACAGTCTTCTCAAGGGCCGCCCCGCTGCAGACCTCGACCACCAGGCCCTCGTCTATCGGCTCGTCGAAGTTGGCGAGGATGACGTTGCTCTTAGGGACGAACTTCCCAACGTCCAGGATGAATATGACGTTCTGCACCGCGGTGTCGACCTCATCCTTTCTCAGGAGTGAGGAGAGGCTCTTGTTCAGGTCGCTGAACTCGAACCCGTCCCTCTGGGGCATTATCACATCGTAGCCCTTGATCTCCAGGTTGTGCGTAAGGTAGGCGTTGAAAAGTGTCTCCCTGCCGGAGAATAGGCTCGCCCCGCAGTATATGGTCGTCCCCTCCCTTCGGATCTGTTTTGTGACGTTCATGCCTTGACCTTTCAGCTCTTCCTCTTAAGGGCCCTAAGCTCCTCCACGAACACTTCGGCGGTCAGGACCGCCGCGACGACCTTTACCGCAAGAATCATGATATCGATAATTACTTCCGCGTTCGGCAATATAAAGATTGGCTTGAAATCCTCCTCCTGAAATGTACTGTTTTTCCTTATGGTTAGACTGGAGTCAAACCATCGCGATATCCGTAAAAGCCTTGGATGACATGGGAAGTCAAGGTGGAAAAAATGGAAAATAAGACCTTGGTTGACGGAACGGAGAACGGGCAAAAGAAGCAGGTTATGGCACTCATAGACCGAATAAGCAAGGACATAATGGGGTGGGAGTATTCGTACAAGAACGCGCCACAGTACCTTGCGAAGTTCGAGGAAAACATGGTCGGCTGCAGCATAAGCGAGACGCACCTGAACGTGACCTTGGACCCGAAGTTCTTCACTGAGAACTATCCCATAGTGAAGGACATATTCCCGAGCACTGCATGGAGGCTCAGGAACCACTCCTTCAGGAACTGCTACATACACTCGGGCAGCTACTCCATTGAGCTACTGGGCCACTCAGGCTCTTTTGGCGGGATAGTTCGGCAGGACGGGGAGTTTATATCGATCACGGACGGGGACCCCAGGGCGAGCTTCGGATCGGATTACGACTGGCCAAAGTCCAACGGGACCTCGACCACGGCAGGAAGGGAGTTCATGGAGCTCGTGAGGAAGGAGAACATGAGTGCGATCTCTCGAGAGGTGGAGAACCTGACGGTGGCGGTGAAGGAGAGGCTGAAATCGAAGGACTGAGCCGAAGACGGGCCGGGCGTGCCCGGGCTCGCCAGGCGGGTGACCACAAATTTCACGGTGTGGTCACCTCTCAAGAATGGCCTTGAGTCTCTGGTATTCCTTGAGCAAAAGCTGCTTCCCAGTATCTTAAGATTATCAAGGACCTGGGAGCTAATCGGGCCTCAGGGGTCGGAGAAGCGCAAAAGCGATAAGGCATCGGCCCTTTGACTGCGCCAGCCCTAATCAGATTCATTTGCGCGCCAGCCCTACTAGCCGGTTTACTTCCTTCTTGTCGATTCCGCGGTGCGCAAGCCACGAGACGAACTGGCGTCGCTGCATCTCAGGTATGTGATTCCTGTTCGTGAAATACGAGTCGAGGAGGGCCGCCTTGGAATCATTGGTCCCAAGTCCTTGATCTCTTACCAGCACGGACAGCGTATCATAGAGGTCCTCGCCTATGCTTGAGTGGGTGCCCTTGGACATGCTGTCAAGGTCGACTATGCGGCCGTCCGCAGTCAGGTTGTGGTCGGTTATGTAGCCGTGGGCAAGGCCCAGGTTGTGCATCAGGGCGACGTTTCGCCCCACTTCCCTTCCCCAGCTGACGGCGTACTCCTGTACGCTGAGCCCGCGCTCCTTAGCGAATGCCTCGTATTCTTCCTTATGGAGGTCGATTACTCTCATCATCTCACCGAAGCCTTTCAGGTAGAGATAAGGGACGAATTTCACCTGCCTGGTGTCGTACTCCCTGGTCGCAGGCAGGACTTTTTCTTTTATCGCGTCGCCGACATCGATACGTTCCCCGCTCGCGAGAAGGATGCTCTTGAACTTTATCAGGGCCAAAGGTACATGCGTGCGTATGCCGCTGCTAAGGAAATAGTTGCTGTACTCCCAGTCGTGCAGCGCGTTTATGCTACGCTCCATGCCGAGCGCGTTCTGCTGGTCGAGGCCGCGTTCATAGTGCACCGGCCTTGAATGGCTCGATCCCCTGTCGCTCTTCTTGGGCATGCCCAGGCCCTTGAGGGCCACGTAGTTGTACCTGTTGTGGTACCTGTCCTCGAACTTCAGGTTGAACGTAAGGGCGCGGCCGTGGTTGTAGAGTCCCTTGAGCTCGAGTTCGGGCTCCCTTCCGCTCCAGTCAACGAAAACGCAGAGCTGCTCGGCGATCTTGTCAGCCTTAAAAGGCATGCTCGGCACCACGCGCCTGTTGAGCTTGAGGAGGGTTCCTTCGACCCTCGCGACAGGCTGGTCGAAGAACTGCGTGGAAAGAAGCGACATGGGCCTTTGCGCCGAAGCCAGGACCTCGGCGGCCTCGCCCTGGAAGATTGTCTTATTCCTCACGCTATCATAAAAAAGATGGCCGGGACCCTTAATATCTGTTCGCTTGAAACGGGTAGACCAAAAATTTGCAGGCCACTGATTCAGTCCCTCCTGAGTGCATTGAGCTCCCTTTCTGAGCATTTCCGCGAAGATCACGGCGCCCTTCACCTGCGACCACGAGCTTTGCAGCGAGGACCCTGTCAGTCTCCGTATATCCCCAAGGAAACGCACGCCTTATATCTTTATTTATTCCTATCTTATTCCGTCAATCTGCGAGAGGGGTTGTGGCGTAATCTGGCAGCGCGGCAGGCTCCAGATGTTTAAAAAATATTGAGCCGAAAGGCGATGACTGAGATTTGGAGCGATGAGACAAGATGATTCGCTAGAAGTTACCTGCAAGTTCGGGTTCAAATCCCGGCAACCCCAACTGCATTTTAAGACTGAGTAGAGCGCGTCTTATTTTTTAATAACTATCTTCCTTGCACGCTCCAGGAATTCGTCCCTTCCTTTGGCATGCTCCTTCAAGTCCTGCCTGAGGAACTCCTTGAGGACCTTCTTGTCCTCGCCGCAGAGCAGCTGCCCGGATACGCACCTGTCGCAGACGCCCTTCACGAAGGCGCTGTCGGGATGGTTGAACTTGTACATGTCATATATCGAGCATTTCTGCGGATTGCCCCCGAATTTCCTCTGCTCCTCGGTCGTTTCCCTTCCGCCGGTTATCGCGTTGGACACCACCTTTTCCATTTCCTGCTCGGATGAGGTGAGCATCAGGGCGGAATTCTCCTTGCTCTTCGACATCTTGTCGGTGAAGTCCTGGAGGGACGGGAGGTGCGCGATGTAGACCGAAGACGGGACAGTGAGGTCATACGTGGATTTGAACTTCCTTGCAACGTCCCGGGTGAGGCGGAGCAGCGGCTCCTGGTCAATGCCGGCTGGAACGAGGGTGGGCATGCCGCCGTTCTCGACCTGGGGATAAAGTATGTCGGCGATCTGCAGGTACGCGGCGGAGAACTTCCCGAGGTCGGTGTGCCCGAGCGTCGCCTTCATCGTATTCAACGTCAATTTCTTGGACACCTGGAAAGCGAAATCATAGTACCCTGCGTCACGGCCGCTCTGAACCACTATGTCCCTTTCGGACACGCCGAGAGCGAGCACGTCCGCAACGTCCCTTACGGCATACTCCTGGGAGGCGGCAAGGCTCGGTATTTTGGCGTCCGGCCTGCTGACGTATGCGTCGAGGTCGCATATCGCGAAGTACCCCCTCTTCGTGTACTGCCTGAAGAACTTGTAGACGTCTATCACCGCCTTGTGCCCGTAGTGGAGGTCCCCGGACGTTGCGAATCCGCTGACTATGGCGAAGTCGTCCTTCTTTCGGATAAGGTCCACTATCTCGCCAAGGTTTCTCTCGCCGATTATTATGTCCCGCTCGAAAAGGAAGGTCTTGTCTGCGAAAAAGGCCTTCGCCTCGGGGGTTATCGTGGATATGCTGAAATCTGTGTATATGTGGCTGTAGTCCGTGATGGCACGGCTTCCCCACGGGTCTATTTTTTCGCGAGTCTCCTCTTCGTCTCCAAACATTGCAATCATCAGCCCAAATATTTCAAAACGTAGCTATCAAGATTTTCGAAGGCGAACCTCTTAAGCTCGCCGGACGGCATCGCCTGCGAGTAATACCTGTCATAGACGCCCTTTATCTCATCGCTGCCGAAAGACCCTTCGATGTGGTTCTTCGCCTGCACCGCTATCACCGCGACGTCCAGCACTGGATTCGGCTTGCTTAGCGAAGGGGTTATCTGGGTGTCATCGATCAGCTTCCTTATCTGGTCGGGGCCCGTCGAGCCCATGACTATCCTGTTCTGGACGAGGTTGCTGCTGCCAACCTTGTAAGGGGTAAGGCCGTACTGCTTTATGGAAACGGAGCTCAGGTAGTCGCCGAACTTGAGGCCTAAAGGATACGTCTGAGTCAGGTATATCGGCATTATGGCGTCCTCCTTGAAGAAGCCGAGCATGGAGTTGGCGGCGCCGTCGTACAGCTTCTCCCTTGGCGGGCCCACCTTCACGTCAAGCCCCAGTATGGTCGCTATCTCCTCGAATGGGTATATGTAGCCGCGCTTCCTTTCGTCCGCGAGCCTGTCCTCGGGCACGGACTTCTCTATCATGTCCATGAGAATGGGATCGGCCGTGCTGACCCTTCGCACTTCCTCGAAGCGGTCCTTGAAGTCGCTCGTATTCGTGATCTCGCTCATCGTGCGGACTTCGTAGGAGCATCCGTAGACCTTCTTCACCTTAAGAGCGAACTCCTTCCTGCTTTCGGCGTACCTCCTAAGCTCGCTTACCTGTTCGGGATAGTTCCTGTACACCCCAAGGTCCGCGATCAGGATGGTCGGCCTTACCTTCACTCCGGTTTTTTCCATCGCCTTGGCGAATTCGCTTACGAAGAAATAATACTTCAGGCTGTCGAGCGGATTGCCCTTGTCGTCGAAGGTCTCGCCGTAGAGGATCTTGAACGACCTTCCCTCCTCCTTGCGCGCTTGGGCCCTCTCGAGCAGCGCCCGGGAGGTCGGCGCCTCGTAGACCAGGCCCTTCTGGGTCAACGTAAGGTCCAGCGCTGCGCTGATGCTCTCGTCGTTGCGGGTTTTCATCTTTATCATATGAACCTATCCTCTTTTTGCTTTTATACTTTTAGCTTGTCGGCAGCAACTGCGACTATGTGGTACCATTTGGTACTAAATCGCTTATTGCACTCTGCCACGCGGGCTCCCTCGGGCACGGCCCAGAAAACAGGCTCCGCTAGGCTTGTGGAATTTACGCTGACCTCGTTCGCTCTGGCGCCAGCATATATGCGTTCGATTTGCGGCGATGCAGCGCCCTGGCCCGAAGCATTCAAGTAGTCCTGGAGGGCCCTTGAAAGGGCGTACTCGTAGACAACGCGCCTGTTCGCCTGGTGGGCAGTTATGGAGTTCACGACCTCCTCCTTGAAGCCCTCTATCAGGGCGTCGTCGGAGCCTGCGTGCCTTGCCAGTCCCTCGAAATCCTTCAAAACTTTCGACCTCCTCTGGATCGTGGCCAGGACGTTTGCTGCGTCGCTCTCCTTGAACCTGTCGATCTTGCCGCAGACGTCATCTATCCGCTCATCAAGACTGAGCGCCTTCACCTTCTCGAGCACGCGCCCGGTGCTCGTCTTGGCGTACACGTTCCTGGACGGGCCCAGGTATATCGTGGTCTCGGGCTCGCTGGCGCTCTCCTTCTTTCCTTCCATGTTGGATATGCTCCGCACGTAAAGCGACGACGGCGCCGACCTCACGTGCCCCGCGAACTTGGAACTTAGCATCCTGCTTGCGAGCGACATGGTCATCTTCATGTTTCCGTCCTGGTCGGCCCCGGAGAGCATGATGGAGTGCGACTTGCCGAAATCGCGGTGCTGGGGAAGCAGTATGTCCCCCACCTGCGTTATGCTCGCGAACAGGAAATTCATCTCGTCCGCAAGCATGTCCCTTCCGTAGACGTCGACGGTGAGCGCCAGGTCAAGCTGCCTTGCCGCCGCGTAGCCGAGATTCATTACCCGCATCTCCTCGGACTGGAGGTAGACATGAGCGGCGTTCAGGTTAAGGCCGCTGGCTCCCCAGTCCAGAAGGTTGTCCGCGGCCAGGTACATGTACTGGGAGTTGTCCTTCATTTTGGAATCGAGGCTGGCCTCCGTATCCGCGATAGGCATGAATATCTGGGCGCCGTTCTTCTGGAAGAATCCGAGCGTGTCTATTACCAGCTTGTGGCCGAAGTGGCAGGGACCGCTCGGCTTCCTGCCCGATACTATGCCGAAAGACTCCGGATGCGAAAGGTTCCTTACCAGCTCGCTCGGGTTGCGGCAGCTGTCAAACTGCTCGTTTTGCACTATGAGCGGCTTGTCGGAAGAGTAATTCCTCAGCGCGTCATACACCTGCGCGGGCACCTTGTCCGCCACGTTGTCGTACAGCACCGCCTCGGTTCCTACCGGGCCCGCGCGTATGCTGCCCTTTAGGCCATGGAAAGATATCATGTTCCCGCCTTCGGTTACCACTGCCTTCGTATCTGAAAGTCCGTCAGGGTTCTTCCTGTCGTCAAAGGCAGGAATGCCAATCCACTCGTCGTTTTTGTTTACGTACTTGCCTGCTACGCTCAGCGTTTTTTCCCCACGCATTTGCTCACGTCTTATGAGTTCATCTGTCCGTCCTAGATATTTATGCGTTTCCTGCAACATCGACGCATGCCTATGCTGCGGCGCAGATCACGAAAGGAATTATATATCACGCACAGGAAAATAGTATGTTTGTGATCCTGATGGAACAGTCGCTTGAATTGGAAGGGGTCAGAAAAAATCTCGCACTGCTCGAGGACGGGATAATACTGGGCCTGTTCAGGCGCTCGCAATTCCAAAGCAACGACCGTATTTACGTAAGTGGAGGGGTGAGAATAGAAGACTTTGGAGGGAGCCTGCTTGACTATCTTTTGAGGGGAAGGGAGGCCATCGACGCAAGCGCAGGCAGGTACAACGACCCCAGGGAGCACCCTTTCTTCGAGGTGGCAGACGCGCCGTCTCAGAAAGTGGAGAGGGTCGAGGAACCAAGGGGCATAGCGCCGGTTAGCATCAACAGGAACCCCGAGATCAAGCAGATGTATCTTGCCACGTTGAAAAGAATCTGCAAGGAGGGCGATGACAACGAGTACGGCGCCAGCGCCTTACTGGACATCGGAAACCTGCAGGACATATCCTACAGGATCCATCTCGGAGAGTACGTCGCCGAAAGCAAGTGGCAAACCGGCAATGGCGTTCTTGCGCCGCTTATGGCAGAAGGCAGATGGGGCGACGTGGAAGAAGCGCTGAGAAACAGGGATGTCGAGGAAAAGATATCCGTCAGGGTCAGGGAAAAAGGGGAGCGGTATGGGCTGGATCCCGAGTTCGTGGGTGCGTTTTACGTTGAAAAGATCATCCCCCTGACCATTGCAGTCGAGATCGAGTACCTGCAGAAGCG
>CABMGC010000069.1 GCA_902385515.1 uncultured archaeon | reverse complement strand
CGTTGTCGAGATATACCAGCTTCTTCCCGTTTGACTTCACGTTGAGTATCGGGAAATCCTTCCTTATCTTGTTCACTTCGAAAACAGGCATGCCACCACTCAGAACTTGTAACCATTCTTCTCTATTTCCTTTGCCAGCGCAGGGCCGTCCTCCTTCACTATCCTTCCATCCATCAGGACATGGACGTGCTGCGGCTTCATGTAATCCAGTATGCGAGCGTAATGCGTTATAAGCAGTATGCCCGCTTTCGATTCCTTCTGGAATTCCGACACGTTCTCGGCGACGATCTTCACGGCGTCAACGTCAAGCCCCGAATCGGGCTCGTCAAGTACGACCATCTTCGGCTTCAGCAGGCGCATCTGGAGTATCTCCATCTTCTTCTTCTCGCCCCCGGAGAAACCGTGGTTTAGCGATCTTCCTATGATGTCCTCTTTCAGGTGCAGCTTCTCGGTGCCGCTCTTGATCTCTGCCATCAGGTCCTTAAAAGACGTCCGCTCCGACTGCGCGGCCTTCGCGCTGTTGAGGAAATTGACCATGCCGAGGCCTTCTATCTCCACGGGGTTCTGGAACTCCAGGAACAGACCTAGCTTGGCCCGCTTGTCCGCAGGCATGCCCAGCACGCTCTTGCCGTCGAGCAGTATGTCTCCCTTCGTGACTTTTACCTTGGGATGGCCCATTATCGCGCTCGACAGCGTGGTCTTGCCGGAGCCGTTAGGACCCATAAGCACGTGGAACTCGCCATCCCTTATGGACAGGTTCACTCCTTTCAGTACCTCCCTGCCCTCGACCTCAGCGTGCAAGTCCCTTATCTCGAGCTTCATGCCATTACCCCGTCGCCTTTCAGCTTTGGCGCAACCCACAGGTCCCGCATGCTTATCGCGGGCGCGCCCGACAGCTTGCCGCTGTCGAATTTGTCAAGCAGTATTGAAATTGCAATCTCTTTAACGTTATCGCTTTCCACGCCCTCAAGGCATTTGGAAACAAAGCCTGCGACGAACGCGCGCCTCGCCTTCTCGCGGTTAAGGCCTCTCGACATCAAATAGAACATCTTGTCCTCGTCCAGCGGTGCGGAAGACGCGCTGTGCGACGCGAAACCGACGTCGCGGCAGTCTACCTGCATGTCGGGCAGGAGCTGCAGCCGGGAGCCTAAGTCCAGCATCAGCCCCCTTTGCTCGGCGCTTGAGCAGGAGCCTTTCGCGCTCCTGGCGATCTTTGAATTGCTCTTCAGCGTGCAAACCGAATCCCCCCTTAGGACAACGCCCGACCTGAAGGAGGTCTTGGAGAGCACCCCGGAATTTAGCGCGAACGTTCCTATGTCAAACCTCTGCGCAGCACCGCCCGAAACGACGTCGTTGACGGCCACGTCGCTTTCTTTTCCGAACGCAGCGATCAGGCTGGTCGATTTCGTTGACGAGCCTCCGTTGTAGAACGTGTTGAGCCTCACACTTGCGCCTTTGCCGGCAGTCGCCCTGCACAGCGCGCCGATCGATGCGAGGCCGCTTTCGTTGTGAAGCGTGTTGAATTCGATTCTGGAATCATCTTCTGCGTTTATCTAGTGCGCGGGTGAAACGAACCTTCCAGTGGAAGTAGATCCATACCATTCGAAGAGGCTCAGCTCCGCGCCCTTTCCAACGTTGACAACCATTTCCAAAGGCAAACTGCCATTCCAGCAGAGCAACATGAAATTGAGCGCGACTTTCTTTCCGGCAGGGACGTCTACGATTATGACCTGTTTTGACTCTTTCGAAATGAATTCCGCCAGATGCGCCTCGGCGGTTCCGACAGATGGCGAGGGACCGCGTTTCCCTCCGGCCTTGCTTTCGATCCTTACGAACTCGCAGACGGACGAAAACCCGTTCGCGGTGGTAGTCAGGTCGAAATCCAGCCGCGAAACGTCCGCGATCTTTCGCGCCAGTTCATCCAACTCCTTCGTCGAGCCCTTCGGCGCAGGCCCTTTCGGAATTTCCAGGGCGAGCGAATGCCTCTTGTAAAGCTCTTTCGTAGCAATTGACGCCTCGATATGGGCGTTTGACGCGCTTTCCAAGAGTTTCAAGTAATCCTCCACGCGAGCACCTCAGCCGACCCTCGACGCAATGTCAAGCGTCACCAGCCTCTTCAGCTCGATGGAGTACTCCATCGGAAGCTCCCGCGTCAGATCGCTGATGAAACCCAGGATTATCATGGCAGTCGCATCCGTCTCGGATATTCCCCGCGACATCAAATAGAACAGCTGGTCCTCGCCGATCTTGCCGACCTTCGCCTCGTGGCTAACAAGGGCGTCGTCGCGCATCACCTCCACATAGGGATACGTGTTGGTCTTCGCATCGTCGTCAAGCAGAAGCGAATTGCAGGACGTGCTCGCCTTCGCGTTGGCGGCGTCGGGACTGACGTGCACTAGGCCCCTGAAAGTTGCCACGCCGCTGCCCTTCGAGATGCTCTTTGAAACCATCCGCGACGTCGTATCTGGGGCGAAATGGTACGCCTTGCCTCCGGAATCCTGCAGCTGGCCCTCCGCGGCGATGGCTATTGAAAGTATCTCTCCCTTCGAGCGGCGGCCCTTCAAATAGACAGAGGGATACTTCACGTTGACCTTGCTTCCGAGGTTCGTGTCTATCCACTCGACATGCGCATCCTCGTGCACAAGGGCGCGCTGGGTGACTAGGTTGTAGATATTCTTCGACCAGTTCTGGACAGTTGCGTACCTTATGTGCGACCCCTTGAGCGCTATAAGTTCCACGACGCCCGCATGCAGCGAGCTCTTGTTGTACACGGGTGCCGTGCAGCCTTCCAAAAACGTCACTTCGGAGCCTTCGTCGGCGATTATGAGAGTTCGCTCGAACTGGCCGAACCTCTCGGAGTTTATCCTGAAGTATGCGTTGAGCGGCATCTGGACCTTTACGCCCTTCGGCACGTACACGAAGCTGCCGCCGGACCAAACGGCGGTGTTGAGTGCGGAGAACTTGTTGTCGTTTGGAGGAATCACCGTGCCGAAGTATTTCCTCAGGAGTTCGGCATGTTCCTTCACGGCGGTGTCCGTGTCCACGAAAACGACGCCGAGGTCATCAAGCATCTTGTTTGCGCTCGAATATATGACGCCCGAGTCGAACTGAGCCTCCTGACCCGAGAAGAATTTCCTCTCTGCCTCGGGCACACCAAGCTTGTCAAAGGTCTTCTTGATTTCTTCTGGCACATCGTCCCAGTTGTCCGTCTCGGCGGCCTTGGGCATCTTGTAGTAAGTCATTGTGTTGAAGTCTATGTCGCTCAAGTCTGTGCCCCAGGCAGGCATCGGCTTCTCTTCGAATATCTTGTAAGCCTGCAGCCTCTTTTGAAGCATCCAGTCCGGCTCGTGCTTGAGCAAAGATATTTTCCTTACTACGCTCTCTGAGAGGCCCTTCGGAAAAGAGTGGTATTCCGCCGAGGTGGAAAAGCCATATTTCTTTTCATAGTCTCCAGCCATGGCGAAATCAGGGTTGGACATCGAATCACACCAGACTGATGCTGCCCGCTTCGGGCCCTGCGTGCGAAAACTTGCACGGGAAGCCGTTGATTGCGCTGCAGAGCGTGCATATGCAAACGCCGACGTACTCCCGATGGCCTTCCGATATCTTCTCTATGTAGAAATCGATGAGCTTCCTGTTTTTCTCAAGCTTCGCCTCTATCTCGGCAACCCGCGAGTTCAGCCTGTCCGAGTACTTCTGATGAAGGTACTTGCTTATCGCTGCCTGCGCAACTCCGAGATGGCCTGCCACCTCCATCTCCTTCATCTTGTACTTGGCTATGAGCTCCCGGGCAATTATTGAGCGCGCTATCGGAACTGCGTCATCGGAAGCTGTCTCGTATTTGCTGGGCAATGCATCACTTATAACTCAGTTATAGAATACGACCTGAAATTATTTAAAGTTAATGAAAAGGTTCGCAAGTAACCGAGTAAACGGCCGTTTAAGCGTGTAAAATCCCGAAAATGTGCAGTTTTTAAATATTCGGGAAGCAACTAGTATCAAGTGTAAGCATGCGTGTCCAGAAGTCCAAGAGAGTTGTTATTTTTGTAGCGTCAGCAAGCGATACGACTGCAGGTAGCCAGTGCCCTAGAATGATATCTGCGAATAAGAAAATCAAAATCAGAGACGACTATTTTGGCAAACTATCTACATCAAAAAGCATAGCCAAAGTTCTCGCTTTTGGATGATCATTTCTATTTTTTAAGCTGACTCTTATAGCAGTCGTAGGCATCCAAATGGAAAGGCCATCTGCCTACAAGTACATCCGTCAATATTGATTTCTCTATCTTTGGCGATTCGGTCGTTAGAGAATTTTCATATAAATCCGGACCGCGTTTCGCCATCTGTTCACCATTTTGGAAAGAACAAATTGAAACTACATCGAACACTCCAACAGT
>CABMGC010000068.1 GCA_902385515.1 uncultured archaeon | reverse complement strand
GGAAGACTATCTTCTGGTCCCAGTAGTCGGAGGCTGTGAACACTATCGGCTGGCGGGACTCCTTCACTATCATAAGTATCATCGCCTCGGCCCCCTTGTCGAACTTGTTGGACAGCTCGTCGACCTCGTCGAAGAGCATGAGCGTGACCTTGCTGAAAAGGCCCCTGCTGCTCGCGGCGGGAAGCAGCTTCTTTTTGAGCGTGTCCGAATCGCGGTAGTCGCTGGAGGTCAGCTCGAGCAGGTCAAACCCGTTCGCGTAGGCCAGAGCCCTGAGCGCAGATGTCTTGCCCGTTCCGGACGGCCCGTAGGCCATCATGGGCCTCGGACGCTTGCCCGCCATGACGGCGTCGCCGAACGCCCGAAGTTGCCGAACTGGCTCGCTGATGCCGACGAAACCATTGAGCGTAAGAGGGGTGTATTTGTCCAACAGGCGCAAGCAACCACCATTCATAAGTGAGCGAAATGCTCATGAACTATACAGGTATTAATATATGCCAGAAAAAACTATTAATAGTTAACAATCTAGCTCCGATAGTCTAGTCCGGTCAAGGACACAGGCCTCTCAAGTCTGCAACCCGGGTTCAAATCCCGGTCGGAGCATGTTGACGACAAATCGACGACAAAAATGAGATTAGAGTCTGTATGCATCGCTACTCTATCCTTTTCTTGCAACGGTAAGAATTCGCTCTGTTTTCTTCTCTGAGAGATTCAATCGTATGATACATTGAATTACAATAGCTTCAACAGATATTCCGTCCCGACTATCTTCAACTCGGGCTTTCCGCCAAAGTCTGAATCGCTCGTCCAGATCCCATCGCATTTCAGAGACAGGTAGCAGGCCACGTACGGCGCGTCTTTTTGGTCGTTCGTCATTATCGCTTTGGCCTTCGGAAGCTCGCGTCCATATTCGCTTTCGGGAACAGTCTCTATTTCCTGAAACAACAGAGTTATGAGCAGATCCAAGTCCTCTTTGGCCAGGCCGGACTTCCTCCTTATGAGTTCCAGATATTTCAAGGTCTCCTCTTTTACGAAATCGGGGGCGACGAACTTGAACTTGCCGCTCATGAGGATCTCCCTCGACTTGCCCCCTTTGACCAATGCGGCGATGACCACATTGGCATCGACGACCAGAATCATAGCCCGTGCCTCTTCGCTACCGCTTCGTTTATCTTCCTGCCTATCTCCAAAGCGTCCTTTTCAGTCAGTTTACTGTTGGAGACCAGCTTGTCCATCAGTTCCAGCTTCCTAGCCTTGTCCCAAATCGCCTCCCTAGCGACTTCGCTCCACTTTATGTCCTTGTGCTTCTTCATTATTTGTACCAGCGTTTCAGGCAGAGCAAGCGTCATATTTGTCATCTCCATCACAGTCAAATATAAGTAATATAAGTATAAATACTTATGTATTAAGTTGCAAAATTAAACGATGGCGCACAATAGGTTTGGCGTATTGAACCAATCAGGGTAATTATCGCACCAAACACCACCATAATCTACCTTGGTGAAGCATAACACACAACGTTTCAATCGTCTGCGTATAAAGAATGAAATCTTGGTTTAGTCGCTTTAAAAGCAAAACAAGAGACAATCCATATATAGGCCCGAATCGATATTTATGCAATTGATTCGATGGTTTTAGCTATACAAGAATTAAAGCAAAAGGTCGAAAAAGAGCTTATTCGACGTGCCAAGAACTCCGAACCTGATGCAGTTGTGAGGAATGAGGAGCGCCGGCCGGATGGGGTTACCAACAAGGTCATTTACCAGTGGCCCCATGGCCTCCTCCTTAGTAAATTCAACATAGTGCTCGCTAGCCTCAGGGACGGCCCGAAACAAGATGACCGTGTGACGATACTTATGAAGAACTCCAAGACAGGCCAGCTAGTCGGCCTTTATGATGGGTCGAATAACTTCCCTAACAGGTTAGATTCGATGCCTTTCAATTTCTGCATGAGATACCCTAGTCTGTCGGATAACGACGCTAAGGCGCTGGATACTATAATCGAGCAGGCGTCGCACTCAACGAAACTGTCGAATGTCGATGATCCCAAGGCAAAGTGGGTGTGCATTGGAGAGGATGCGATGTGCAATGATATAGTCGTTCCCTATTTTCCAAGGGAGTACCAGGTTGAGGTGGAGCGGGCCGTAACGTTAGCAAGAGAGCTACGAGGCAAATAACCACTATCAAGCCACATTAAAGCATATTTAACAATAGGGATTGGGCATTCAGCTGGTTCGTCTATTCTCAGTCGGAGCATCGAACCCTGAGGTTCGAATCTCACATATTCTATCCGAATCAGTCCACACGACAAACTTTAAATAACTACTTAAGCTAGATACTTTCATGGCAGTTACAAAGACAGAAATGAAGACGATGGAAAAGAGGCTGTACAAGATAGAGATAGAGATAAGAAGGCTAAAGGCAGTTTTAATTCCGACAGTAAAGATGAGCAAAAAAGAACAGAAAGAACTTGAAGCCATAAGGAAAGACATGGCAAAGGGCAACTGGGTAAGCGGACGGGAACTTATCAAAAAACTAGGTTGATTCCTTGTTAATTCAGGTATCGAAGAAGGCCGAGAAATCGGCTCAGAAGATGCCTGAACATTATAAGAAACGCATACGGGAACTTATTATTGTATTGGAAAGCGAACCGGTGCCGGCCAAATTGTACGACGTGATGAAGATGGCACCTGCGGATAATACGTACCGCATCAGAATAGGCGACGTGCGGATTGTGTATGACGTGTTATGGATGCTTGGGCAGATAAAAATTATGAAAATCGAATGGCGTGGCAAAGTTTATCGGTGAATTGTGATATAATGTGAGGCAGGAAATTCTGCCCACGATAGGTAATCCTAGCAAGCTACTCGCAGCGCAGAAGGCATTGTCTGCTTTCGGCATTGCAGTTAAGCAGATCCAAGTCCTCTTTGGCGGGCCTGTTGACGTCCTTTATCTTAATTATGGTCGCACTCATCATCATAACTGTGTTTGCTCTCTATAGGAGCATCTACAGGAGCTTTGCTGTGCAACATTCGCCGAAGTAAAAGCACCAGCGCCCTATTGCCTCAAGTACGACGATATACAACAGGCATTTAACAGGGTCATTCTCTTGACCAGAGCGCAAGGTGCTAAGTGGCGCCAACAGTATACTTCTATTCTTAAGCAATGGTGGAGGGAGTTATTGGCCTGTTCGAAGTCCTGCCATTCCTCGAATCCAAGTACCTGAGGAACGCCACCTTCCCGAAGTCGTTGATCACGAAGAACATCAGCGCGTACGTCCATACGAAAGCGACAAGGCCAAGGCTCAGGGGCGGGAGCAGCAGCCCTGATAGAACAAGAAGCGTGGCGGCCAGCTGAGTGGTCTCGACCACTGCGAAGAGCCTAGGCGACGGGAGCGGGCGATTCCAGAAGTGCTTTTTGCCGCTACGCGCGAGATACAGCGTCATATGGCCTGCGACCAGAAGCTTCAGGAACATGAGCGTCTCCAGCACGGGAGTGCTAAGGTGGAAGACATAGACTCCGAGCAGCAGCAAGGTGAAGCTCGACACGACCCCCATCGCGCCCAGGAAGGTCGACTCGCTGAGTATGCGCTCCATATTCCATCTCATCGGCTTTTCAGCCATCGGCGCGTTGTCGTAGGCAATCATCATTATCGGGAAGTCGTTAAGAAGCGCAAGCAAGACCAACATCAGCACAGTCAAAGGATAGAAGTTCAGCACTATTATCGCAAGGGATATCAGGAGCAGCACGCGGATCGTCTCTGCAATCCGGTAGATTGCGTAGCTGTTCATTCGCTCGAATATCATTCGGCTGTGCGTTATCGCATCGGTTATGACTGAGAGGCCGCCCTTTGTGAGCACGATGTCGGCCGCTGACCTGGCCGCGTCTGTGGCACCCGATACGGCTATCCCTGCGTCGGCCTTCTTTAACGCAGGCGCGTCGTTTACGCCGTCGCCAGTCATGCCGACTATGTGTCCGCGGGCTTGCAGCTTCTCGACGATGGCGTACTTGTTCTCTGGAAATACCTCTGCGAAGACGTTCGCCTTCTCTATCGCAGAAGTGGTTGTGGCGGGATCGTTCAGCTCCTGCGTCAGCATTATATCCGTGCCTATGCCAACCTCCTTGCACATCTCCCTGGCGATTGCGACGTGGTCACCCGTCACCATCTTCACGTCGACGCCCATGGCCGCTGCGGACCTTATCGTCGACTTGGAGTCCTCCCTCGGCGGGTCATAGAGCACAATGAGACCTACGATGCGCGGACGCGACTTCGAGTCGCCCTCGGCCACGGCCAATGTGCGATAGCCTTTCTTCGCGAACGCGTCCACTGCGGTGGCGACCTCCTTCAACAGCTTGCCATCTTGGCCGGTCACTGAGAGGATCACTTGCGGCGCGCCCTTCGTTACGGTCATCATAGTCTTCTTCGCGATGTTAAGGCACGACGCCTCGGTCCTCTTTGACACTGGGTCGAAGGGCTTGTAGTTGGCAACCCTGTAGCCCGCCAAAGCCCCTGATACGCCAGACTCGTCAGCTCTCTCGAATAT
>CABMGC010000067.1 GCA_902385515.1 uncultured archaeon | reverse complement strand
GTAGTATTGGTGGTAGTTAGTTCATTGAGCGGTTTTGGTTTATCTATAATTATGCCCAATAATGATCTTGAAATCTCATCAAAGAACATCTTATTTTCTGTCAATACAAAACTATATTCATCTGCATTTAAATGAGGTGGCGTTTTCAGTTGTGCAATTTTGAAATAAATAGCTGGTTTTATAGTAACATCTATCGAAATCCCAATGGTTCCCTTTAATTTATAGGGGAATATCGAAAAGGTAACTTCGCAGGGATATTCGTTTCTCATCCCTCTTAGCGCCTTAGAATGCAGATAAGTGCCAATCTCTGAGTCGCTACATAATCCCAATCTTTTTTTTACTTTCATGGTTAGGGGTGCATCAGAGTGTTTGTACTCCAACGATATAAACCGCAATGCAAAGTAAGGAGCACTGAAAGAGTTAGATTCTGCTTCCCAAAAGGATTTGCGCTCCATCAAATTAGCTAACCGTTTCTTTAGCTCGTTTGGATCTTTATTATGTACAAAGAACTTGCCCGTTAATACGAGGTTATCTGCCTTCATTTCATCACTTCCTTTTTTTTTGGAGATCGAAGCTTAATACTTATTGACAATTGCCGTTAAGTATCTCAAAAATTCATTTGTATCCACGAAATAATTTGGATATGCTTTTTTCAGGTCCTTGACGTTATCTATACCAACGAGAACTACATCAAATTCTTTTTGTCCATTATTCTTTTGTTCGTATCTGGAATACTCTTCAATAGCCCTACCTTCTTCATTCTTAGTGTACGCAAATACATTTAGGATTTCTCGCTGAATATCCAGTTGCAATAAGAAGAATTTGAATTTTGGATCTTGTCTAGCTGCTTGATTAAAGACGTTGATGGCCTTTCTCCATCCATTCATTAATTTTATCACATTCAACTTACGCTCCAACCGTTTGACTTCCAAATACAATTCTCGTTCATCTGTAGGTGTATTTGACACAGATGGACAACCCTCAAGTCTTGCAAGTGCAGAGCTCATCAGTCTGAAAAAGTCATTCCATTCTTTCGACCCTTCGTTTGACTTAATTGCCTGTCTAGTAAAAAGACCAGTTGTTTCAACCGCAGTTGCCCATATGTGCTGTATCTTGGATCTAATCTGCACTTCAGTTCGCAGCCCATTAAATTTTTTCTTTCCTGCACGATGGCTCTTATACTCGTAAACAAGGTGGAAACTGCGATATCCGTCGTCTTTAGGCTCTGCTACATAATCCTTATTGGCAACTAATTTGTGCTTCAAATCACCTTTTACATAGTGTTCTTCATAGAGCCGTCTTGCCATATTAACGGTTTGTAATATCGCTCTACATCCACCTATATCTTGCATCTGATATAGTTTCATTGATGGCCGTCTTCCGTGGTAACTTCGTTTCAGTTTGAATATGATAGCTGGGACTCGTTTGAGTCGTTGTGCAACTAAAGCATCTTTATCGACTTTCCGTGATTTAATCCGAAGTGTCATCTGAAAAACAGTCATCGGATAACTGTGAGACGCCCTCCAGTTATCTAAGATTATCATGGCTTCATTCTTTTCGTCTTCAGTAGCACTATAGCTACAAAGGACCCTACCTGCTTTGTTTATTTCTTCTCTAGAAAACCTAGTTGTTTCCCATTTCATACTAACATTAACCCACATATTATTTTAAATCTATGTGATTTTGGGCGGATACATCATCGACGTGAATCCCTAGTTAAAAAAATAAAAAAGTCATTCTGGGCGGTAATAGGTGGGGTGTTAGCCCCTCATCACCTGCTCTATCATCGTCACGCTTCCCTCTTCGTCAGCGTCTCCACGTCCGCTTCCTGTATCCTTCTTTAATTATGAACCTCCTTATCGCGTTCTTCCTCTCGTTCTTGTCACCTAGCGTAATCCAGACTGCTCAATAACGCGGGGGACATCGGCGTTGCCCGGTAAGTCATTTATAGCATTCAATTGCCAGCGTAGCTAAGGCGAAGACCAGGATAGGGAGAAAGAAATTCCCGTTCACCCCGCTGTGGAAGATAATAGGCAAGAAATGACAGGGAACGGTTGGTCATCTGCCCTTGCCTTTGAAGACCTCTCTCACCCCTTCCTCCATGCGGCGCCTCTTCTCGCCTTCTATGGTGCCGTGGATGAGGTCCCTCCAGTCCATGAGCAGCAGGCCCACCGCGGCGGCGAGGCCGACCACGTCCATAGCCAGGTACATCGGGTTCAGGAACGGATTGAGGAGATGCTCGGCCGAGATCACGTTCATCGCCACGGAAGTGAGGACCGCGTAGGAGATCAGCCTGCCGATGAAGAACCCGCCCATCACGGGAAGGAGCGGGATCCTCGCCGCCCCTGTGACTATGAACATCGTGTTGCTCGGCAGCGGGCTGAGGGAATACAGGAACGACACGAACCCAGTGACTGTCCACGGCTCCCCATTGAGGAAGTTCTTCAGGTACTTGATGCTCTTCTTCTGGGCCCTGGGCAGGAACCTGTCGCCGAGGGGGCCCGACGCCCTGGCGAGGACATACCGCCCGCATGTGGAGGCGACGGCGCCTATGACGACAAGGTCAATGGTCGGGACCGCGTACAGCGTGGCGAACAGCGACAGCAGCATCCATGTCGGGGGCATGAACGCGGGGATGACGTTGATGACGAATACGGCCGCGAACAGCAGCAGCGGATCGAACATGGTTCCCCTTGGCTCGCAGTCTTTTAATAGCATTTCCTGCCATATTCTGACGGAGATGGGGATGGCCGGGAAGGCAGGAGACGGGAGAAGGAGGAAGGCGGGCGCCGGGAAGGCAGCCATGGCGGCGAGAGGCGTGCCGAGGATATCGGTGGTCATACCTGCCCTCAACGAGGAGAGGCACATAGAGGCGTGCCTGCTGTCGGTAAGGGCGCAGACGCTGAAGCCGCTGGAGATCATAGTCTGCGACGGGAACAGCGAGGACAGGACGCGGGAGATCGCTAGGAAGCATGCGGACAGGGTAGTCGTAGAGAAGAGGCGCTCGGCGGCGGCGGAGAGGCAGAAGGGGGCCATGCTGGCGAAAGGGGATTTCATCGCGTTCATCGATTCCGACTCCATAGCGGATCCGAGATGGCTGGAGCGGGTCGGGAAGGCGTTCAAGCCGGGGGTATCCGGCGTGTACGGGCCGGTTCTCATATTCGACGGGAACGCGATCGACAGGTTCATGTCGGAATACGTGTTCAACCAGTACATCAGGCTCGCCCATGCGCTCGGCAAGCCGTCCCCCGCGGGGATCAACATGGCGGTGCGCAGGAGCTCCTTCCTGGAGGTGAAGGGGTTCGACACCTCCATGAGGACGATGGAGGACATAGACCTCTTCAGGAGGCTGGCGACCGTAGGCAGGATATCGCTCTGCCCGGGGACGGTGTTCACCTCCGCCCGCAGGCTGAAGAGATGGGGATACCTGAAGTTCTTCGTTTTCCACACCGGGAACCTCCTGAGCTTCCACTCCAGGGGGAAGTCCAGCGCCGATTACGAGGACGTGCGCTGATTCCGGCAGGATGGCAATGTTTTAAACTCGCTCTCCCATCGTAGGATATGGCAAGGACGGGACTGTTTGTCGCTATACTGCTGCTTCTCGCGGCGTCATCCGCGCATGCTTCACCGATAAGCCTGGACCTCCTGAACAGCAACGCCAGCGGCATGATGGAGTACGGCGTGGTCGCCGTATCCGCGGATCTGGCCAATGGCGGATCATGCTATGTCGACTG
>CABMGC010000066.1 GCA_902385515.1 uncultured archaeon | reverse complement strand
CGCGTGCCTTGCCATCTGCAGCACGTATCTTCCCTTCACCTTCCTGTCCTCGACGCCGGTGCCTATGTGCGGCAGCAGGTACGTGTCTATCTGCGTCTCGGCGCGCTTCGTCTGGTACTCCTTGGCCTGTCCCGGCGCGGAGAGCTTTCCGAGCTCAAGCAGCGCCTCGCTGGGGCCTATTTCCTTAGCAGGGCTAAGTTCAGAATTCAGGAGCATGTCGTTCTTGAAAACGAGTATGTCGTTCGCGGCCTCCTGCATCTCGTTCACCGTTATGCCGAGGGCCCGAAGTATTAGCACCATGTCGACCGCCTTGTGCAGCGTAGGGAATTCCACGGAGTAGACTCCGTTGAGGCTCCTTGACACGACGGTTCTGGCCCTGAATCCGGGCGCGGTGGAGAAGACCTTGCTCGCCGCTTCCCCGCCGTTCTTCTCGGTTATTATCCTGTTGGGGGCCAGGTCCTCGAGGCCGATTAGCACTCGCTCGGTGCCTTTGATTATGAAATATCCTCCAGGATCATCCGGGTCTTCCCCGTTCTCGGCCAGCTGGCCTTTTGTAAGCGTCTTGAAGTGGCAGAGATTGCTCCTGACGACTATCGGAAGCTCTCCTACGAAAACCTCTCCGAAGGACGCCTCCTTCTCGATCCCCCTTATGACTGGAACGAACTCAAGGAAAATCGGTGAAGCATAAGTAAGGTTCCTAAGCCTTGCCTCGTTCGGGAGAATGCTCCTCCTCGAGCTGTCGGCCTCGATTATGGAGGGCTTGTCCAGCCTTACCTTGCCGAGCTTGAGCGCGAATCCCTCGACGCTTGGCTGGATTATGGCCTGCTGGTCGATTATCTTCTGCAGGTCCGTCTCAACGAACCTGTTGAAGCCGTCTATCTGGTGCTGCACAAGTGAGGTCGAATTAAGGTAGGATTCCAGCAATACGTTGTCTCTTATACATAACACCTGATGGATTAGCTCTCCACTACCTGTCTGTAGTAAGTGTACTGCTTTCCGTAGTCGTCCCGCTCTATCTCAAGCACGTCTCCAGGCTTTGCCTGCAGTTTCTTCGCTTGAGGGTCGCCCTCGAGGACCTTCGGCAAGTTGCTTATTTTTATTCCGAGCTTCTTCAGGAGCTCGCTGACTTCGCTTTCGCTCATTATTCTATGAACAGGTACGAGTTGGTGGTCCCTTTTAGCCAAAAATACACCCAAAACAAGGATAACGCTAGCGAGAGGTAAGGATGATAGGTATAATATAATAGGCAAAGTTTAAATATGTTGTTGCATAAGGCGGGCGTGCCACTATTATATGCCCTAAGACGGCAATGTGCTTTCAGTATGCGGTGGTCGCGGTGTAGTGGTGCCTGGAATCCGTGCACTTCCTGCCTGCGTTCCACAGGAAGTAATCCATATGGAGCGCATTTATTTTTAATTCCTCGGGCCGCCTTAGATTTATGCCGTCTACCAGTAGTTTTGACGCATAGATCGTCAGTGCCCTTATCTCGATCTCTTCCTCACTCTTATGCGATATCGCTATTCCCGCATCAACTTTCCTTGCAAGGCTTTCAGAATACTTTATTACGCCAAGCTTTCTTAGCATCTTCGGCAATTCGTAATTGGCCGCGACCGTCAGGAGATTCACGTCCTCCTTCGGGAAAATCTCCAGTCCCATTCCTGCGGCCTTCTCGTACGCCATCATCGCGGTGAGTTGCGCCCTTTTGTTAAAAGTCACTTCTTTTCCATCGTAAACTGCGGTGTCGCTGAAAGAAGGGAAGTCTGTTACAAGCCGCTCCACCAATCCTTTTCCGTGGTTGAATATTCTTGCTCTTCCTTCGGAATCGCGAGTTTGCTCTATGACGTTCCATATGCTTGAGTCATACTTTTCAATTAGCACGTTGCCGATTTCGTTGAATATTTTTTGCCTTTCGGCAACCATAGGCAGCATTGAATTTTTGAGCCCGAAAATCTCGGTCATATCTTCTTGGCCCATCCTTGACAAAAAGCTTGCGTCAGTTATGGGCACGCCGGTCTCGGATGCGTTCTTCAGCGCGGCCCACATCGCAAAGGCACCGTCCCACTTGACGCCGCCGTATTCGAACTCGTATTTCTTCTCAGTCCTATCCTCTCCGAGATATGTGAACTGAAAATTTATCGCGTCGCCGACCAGAAGTAGCTCCACGGCATCCCTTACCGCATCGTACGACATTGAAATGTTTTTCCTAAAAACAGGAGCGTCCCATAGCGGAAGATTGAAAGCCTCGAAAGAATTTCTTACGATAAATTCGTCCAACTTTCCATAGTCGATCTTTACGTGGCGTGCCGAGGACTCTATTTCCTGCAGGCCTTCCAGCGCCCTGTTAATCTCCCGCGCGGCTGCGCATTCTGGCCCTCTCACCACTTCGCTAAGTTCGCAATTGCGACCTGAATTCAGTTTGTACATCTGCTCTCGGTTCAATAATCTCCTGTTTCCTGTATTTAAGCGTTGACATTAAATAGAAATTTATTTCGCCGCTGATAATTTCGCGGTGCCGAATGGTTGCATGATCGTAATAGGAATAGAAAGCAGCGCACACACCTTCGGAGTAGGGGTAGTGAAAAACGGAAAGATACTCGCTAACGAGAAGAAAATGTACGATGTGGGCGCAAGCGGAATGATACCTGCAGAGGTCGCCGAGTTCCACGTCGAAAACTCCGGGGAAGTCTTAGAGACTGCTCTGGGGAAGTCGGGCATGAATCTTGAAGACGTTGACGGAATCGGATACACCAAGGGGCCTGGCCTCGGCCCGTGCCTGCAGGTAGGCCAGATGACCGCAAAAACGCTTGCTACGCGTCTTGGCGTCGAGCTTGTCCCGGTCAACCATTCGGTGGCTCACGTCGAGATAACCAAGCATGTCACAGGACTTATTGATCCGGTGGCCCTGTACGTCAGCGGAGGCAACTCGCAGATACTGAAGATCGACAACAAACCGTACAGGCATTATCGGATACTTGGCGAGACGTTCGACATAGGGGTCGGCAACATGCTCGACTCATTCGCCAGGGCGGCCGGGCTGAAACCCGCGTGGGGATCGACTGTTGCCAAGCTCGCGGAAGGAGGCAGATACACTGCTATGCCTTACACTGTAAAGGGCATGGACTTCGCGTTCACGGGCCTGCTGACCCGCGCAACAGAGCTTGCGGCGGAACGCAAAATGGAGGACGTGTGCTACTCCCTGCAGGAGACGTCGTTCGCGATGCTCTGCGAGGCCACTGAGCGGGCGCTCCTTCTTACGAACAGCGTCGAACTCTGCACTTGCGGAGGCGTGGCGCAGAGCAAAAGGCTCAAGGAGATGCTCGGCAGCGTGTGCGATGAACACAAAATAAAGTTTGGATTCGCGAGCGACGACCTGAACGCGGACAACGGCGCGATGATAGCTGTCACCGCGGAGAAGATGCTGGAGCAGGGTTACAGGGCAGGACCGAAGGAGTGCGGCATCGAACAGCGGTACAGGGTAGACAGGGCTGTTGTTTTCTAGTGGTTCGCATGCGAAGATTTAGCGGTGGCGCGGAGGCGGAGATCTTTGAGACGGAGATTTTCGGCAAAGGCGCGGTCGTGAAGGTGAGGTGCGAGAAAAAATACAGGATAAGGGAACTTGATGTGTCAATCAGGAGGACCAGGACGAGAAGGGAGGCCAAGCTGCTGCACAAGGCCAGGATGGGAGGGGTGCTTGTGCCGCGGGTAATCGCGCTAGGCAAGTTTTCAATATACATGGAGAAGCTGTCCGGCACGCCCTTGAAGGATACGAAGATACCGGAAAAGGGCTACGGCGAGATCGGCAGGCTGCTGGCAAGAATGCACAACGCAGGCATAGTCCATGGCGATTTCACCCCAGCGAACATAATGGTCTGCGGCGACGATTTCTATGTCATAGACTTCGGACTCGCGGAGGACAGCAGAAGCAGCGAGGAAAGGGCGATAGACCTGCTGCTTATGAAACGCTCTGTCGGGCGCGGCCATTACAAATTCTTCGAAAGCGCGTACGCGAGAGAAGCGGATGGCTCGAAGGAAACGCTCGCGAGGCTCTCTGAAGTCGAGCTGAGGGGGAGGTACCAGATAAGGACGCTCACTTAAGGCACGCTAGCGTTAGAGATTTTTATTTTAGAAAAAGGCAGAACAGACGCCGGCCGGATGCCGGCGGCAGGAAGCGGCGAAAAGAGCATGCGACGACCGCGCCGGGCAGGCCGGCGCAGGTCGCGAAGCATGGCCCACTACAGCTCGCCTACTCTCCTCTTCTGCGATCTCTTCATTCTCTTTCTGCGCTTTTTTATCCACTTCCAGCGCATCTTTCCTTTCTTCTTCCATTTTCTAGGTATACTTCCCAAGCAGACACCGCTAATGTTTATATGCGTTAGTTGTTATTAGGTTGTGATATTTATATTAATGAAGTGGTTTTTTGCAGATTGGTCCGTTGATTTACGTCGTCTTGGTCGGGATTGTGGCAATCGCAGCGCTGGCATTGACCGGCTACATCAGCCTTGGCAATCCCCTTGCCACGAGCACGGTGACGACGACAGCGGGCAACGCCACCACCGCATCCACCACGATAGCTGCCAACGCTACGACCTTGCCGACCACATCTGTATTCCTGAACAAGTGCCAGTCCAAGAACGCAACCGAGATCGTCCCCGCAGGGGATTTCTCATCCGGCACGTACGGGGGCTGGCATACTACTGGCCCTGGCTTTGGCAGCGCTCCGATGAACATCAGCTACGCGAACAGCCACGGAGCGTACTACGGGGCGCCTTGGAGGGGTTACGACGGCAACTTTGCGGCCACGAACTACCAAGTCGGCCTTTCCGTTCAAACCGGAACGCTAAGTTCCGGCCAGTTCGAAGTTACCGAGCCCTTCCTCAACTTCAAGATAATATCGCCTTCCAGCGACCAGATATACGTCGAGATACTGCAAGGCAGCAAGTCATCGAAATACTGGTACAACACGTACGCCGCTCCGGGCAACATAAACGCGTCGACCACTTTTGTCAACGCGAGCATCCCCCTCCTGGACACATCGTTCTTCTGCCAGAACGTAAGCATACGGGTAGTCGCTGGGGCGATAGGCACAACCAGCAACCTGAACTACATAGCGGTCGGGGACTTCTACCTGAGCAGAATTCCAAGGTCGACTCCGGGAATCCTTGTAAACCAGAGCTTTACCTGACCTGACATTTACGCCTGCGCGGCGGAATGCTCCGGATCGAGTTTGGGCGCGCTCGCCATGGCCTCTTGGTCGTATGCGGCCAAGGGAGAACTTGGCCTTCCTCCTCTTTTCTTCTGCTTGTCAACTCTCGCGTTCGCAAAAAGCACGTCGGCATCCTCTTGGTTCTGGACGTCCACCCATGCCTTTATGTAAGTGGCGATGTTCTTGAAAGGCTTTGAGTACCGGTCGGTGAAGCTGTAGGCGCTTTCCTCATGCTTTAGTATCCCGACCTCGACCCCGAAATCCAGATACCTCTTCCAAGTTGCGACGGGCAGTGTACTGTTGCAGTCCTTGAGCCTGAGCGAACCCTTTTGCTTGACCTCCAGAAGTGCCCTCGCGAAGCGGTACGCCCTTGTCTCGTTATCGAAGTATATCCTAGCCAGCTCCTTGACGTTGGGGCTCTTCAGTTTCTCCTTCAATGGAGCGTCCTCGAACTCCCAGTACTTGATCGCCATGCTGCGGATATCTGAATTCAAAAATTTTAATCTTTCTGTTGGACATGGCACTTGCGAAGTCCTGGCAGAAATTACGCACGAAGTCAAAATCATATACGCAGGGTAAAAGCAGTGTACGCTATGACAATGTCATTTTGAGATAGATTTAAATACCTAATCAGAAAAGGCTTTAAATGTTACTAAAAGTGGATAAAATGGCAAAAAAAGTAGCTAAGAAGAAGGCGACAAAGAAGGCTAAGAAGACGACAAAGAAAGGAAAGAGATAAGTTTTTTGTTTTCCTTTCTTTTTTTCTTTTTTTTTCTAATTCTTGATTTCTTAATTTCTCATTTTTATTTGGGCATGAACCTTGAGAACTGCTTTCTCATGTTCCTGTCGGTCTTGAACCTGCTGTAGACCTTCTTCATCTTGTTGAAGTCGGATATGAGGTCCCGCACCTGCTTCTCGGTGGTTCCGCTTCCGATCGCTATCCTCTTTATCCTGCTCGAACTGCTGAGCAGGCTGCCGTTCTCGCGCTCTTCCTTCGTCATCGAGTCGATTATCGACTTGTACTTCTTTATCTTCTCCTCGCTCTGCTCCGAGACTTCCTTGGGCACGTCCGGGGCTCCAAGCATTCCGAGTATGTTCTTCATCGACCCCATCTTGTTTAGCGTTTTTAGCTGGGTGTAGAAAGTGCTGAAGTTCAGCTCCTCGATTTCCGCGTCCTCCGGCCTTATGTTCGCCTCCTTTATCGCGTCCTGCACGTGGGTTATCAGCGACGCTATGTCGGGTATGCCGAGCAGCCTGCCGACGAACTTCTTCGAGTCGTAGAGCTCGATCGCGTTGAGCTTTTCCCCCGTGCCTATGAACGCGATGTTCACGTGCGCCGCGCTCACCGCGCTCAGCGCTCCGCCGCCCTTCCCTGACCCGTCGAGCTTTGTCACCACCACCCCTGTGAGCTTGACCGCCGCGTCGAATTCCCTGGCCTGCTTGCCAGCGACCTGGCCGGTGTCGGCGTTGATGACAAGCAGCTTCTCGTCGGGCTCGAACTCCTCGTTTATGGCCTTGAGCTCGTCGATGAGCTCGGAGTCGAGGGCGTTCCTGCCGCTCGTGTCGCAGATAAGCACCTTCTTGTCCTTGAGCGTCCTCCTTGCCTCGGCCACTATCTTTCTGACGTCCGTCTCGCCCTTGATTCCGAAAAAGCCGACGCCCGCTTGCTTCGCGAGGGTCTCCAGCTGCTCGTATGCGGCCGGCCTGTAAACGTCGCACGCGATAAGGGCGCTGCCCAGGCCCCGGTCCTGGTAGAACTTCGCGAGCTTCGCCGAGGTCGTGGTCTTGCCGGACCCGTAAAGGCCGAGAAGTAGTATCCGCTTGGGTTTTATCTCAGGCTCGTAGCGCTCGCCCATGAGGGCCACGAGCTCGTCGTAGACCATGTTGGTTATGTAGTCCTTTGGACTCACTCCGTCCGGCAAATTCTCCTTGAGCGCAACGTCCTCTATCTTCCTTGTGAGCGAGAACGTGAGGCCGACGTCGACATCCGCGGAGATCAGCGCCCGCTGGAGCTCCTTGTTGAATTCCCTGATTGTCTTGGAGTCGATTATCGTCGCTCCGGAAAGCCTTGCGATCGCTTTTCTGAGTCCTTCGCCTAGATCCATCGTAAACCACACAAAACGCAGATTTCTCTTATACTAATAAAAAGCTTAACAGATAAATATTCAGATGAAGGGGCTCGTAGCTCAGCTTGGTTAGAGCGCTGGTCTTATAAGCCAGATGTCGAGTGTTCAAATCTCTCCGGGCCCATTCAGTTCCTATGCGCGCTTGTCAGGATAGGCTGGAAAGTCGTCCAGCACCTCCTGGAATGTCGGCGCCCGCCGGGCCGCGTTCTCAGGCTGCACAACCCTGAGCGTCAGGGATCCGTTCTTCTCGTAGCCTCCCCTGTCGCCGTGCCTGTAGACGGAGAACTTCGCCCCGAATGAGTCATAGTCTGACGACCAGTCAAGGCTCAGGAACCTGAAGTTCATCCTCTCGTCCGATAGCGCGGAGGTTATTATTGAATCTGAATCCCGGGGCCAGTCGCTTAATCCTGAGGGCGTCTTGGACGGCTTCACTGTTATCGTGACCTCCTTTGGGCCTTCGCCGAGATACTTCACGTACCTGAGAAAACGGGCAAATTCTTCCTGCTGCTTTTGGTCCTCGGCCTGCCGCCTCATCATTTCGCGCTCGTCCTTTGCCTTGCTTACGGCAGCGTTCTGGTAGGCCCTTATCTGTACGCCGTACCCCAGCCTTAGCGTGGCCTCCCTGAACATTCCTGAGTCTCTTCTTACCGACTCGAGCAAAACACTACATTCGGACGAGGCCGACACTGGGGACGTTGAATAATACTGGCGCTGCCTTTCCCCAGACATATGAAATGAGATGTGCAGCTCCCCCTATAAATAAGTTGACATTAATCCAAATATCATGAAGAACGAATCCCTTGTCAGGAAGGTCGCACTCGGCAGGATCGCCAGGCTTCTCGATATGGCCAGGGACAGGACAATCGAAAATACCGAAAAATCCAGGATGCTCGCCAAGAGGTACACGCGCCTGGCGAGGGAGATCGCCTCCCATTACAGGATTAGGCGGCGCAGCGACGCGGAGCGCACGGTGTGCAAGAAGTGCGGGAATCTTCTCGTGCCTGGAATCAACTGCAAGGTAAGGCTGGCCAGCTCCAAGGGATACGTCGCCTACGTGTGCGAGTGCGGGGAAGAGGCGCATCTGCACTACAAAGAGAAAGCCTAGGCAGTTCCCAGCGCCGCGGCCACTCGCTCCGCGAGCTGCTCCATCTTGCTGGAATCGGAAAGCGTAATCACGTTCTTGTCGAGAACAAGCGTGCTATCTGTCTGCAGGCCGTGATATAGCGCAACGAGGCTTGCGGTCTCCTTGTCCGCCGCCGCGATCTTGGCGTCCCTTATTACGTTCGCTTTTGCCAGGACCTTTATCCCGTTGCCTACGCCCACCACAAGCCTCTTGCTTTCGTGGAACGCCCTCACAATCTCGAGAAGCGGCCTGTACTCGTAAAGCCTGAAAGAATCGACGCCCGGGCCGTCAGCGATTATCAGAGCGTCCACTGTGGCGGGATCCAACGACGTCACCGCAACGTCAAGCTTTGCGACCGCGCCGTGGCTGCCAAGGGAGTCCTTTGCCCCGAATCCTGCCACGAGGCTCCTGATGTCCTTCTTTGAAAGCAGCAGGCTCAGCATTGACAGTGTCTCGTCCTTGAAGTTCTTCGGGGGTATTACAATCGCTACTTTGACATCTGCCATGCGCTCACCACGGAGATATATCCAACGGAAAGAAATTAAAACTTCCTAATCCTGCGAATCGCGCGGAAAGTTAGCAGCGCCGCCGCCGCAACCGCGGCGAAGGCCATGGCCGCGATGTTCGTAAGTGAAACGAAGACCAGGGTTGCGGGCGCCCCAGCAACGGTACTCGTCTTGCCCGTAATGCCCAGATAGGAGGCGGAAACGTTTGAATACCCCAGGGGCACATCGGAAACCTGCAGCAGGCCTCCGCCGCCAGAGAAAGCACTCGCGGAACTGTCGTTCTTGTAAGTGAGCAAGACCGACACGTTCACTGGCAGGTCAAACAGGTCCACTGTCCTTACGCTCACGTTGTAGACGGGCAGCGAGATTGTGAAGGAAGATGTTGAAGACGCAGTTATGCTCGCGTTGGAAGGCAGGAACACGCCCTTGTAGTAAGCCCCGTTCACCGCGTACGTGCGATTCGCGGCGAGGAAGGAACTGCTGTTCACCTGAATGCCGCCAAGCGTGAATGCGGGGACGGCTATTTTGCGGCCGTATGCGTCTACAGCGACGAAGTCGATCGCGTACTGCCTCTCGAACGAAGCATTGAGCCTTAGAGGCGCGGTTACCTTGGCGTGGAGCGTGGCATTGACATCTCCGTTGCTCCACGAAACGAACGCTATTCTCTCACCCGAACCCACACCCATCACGGGATTCCCGACAGACAGGTTCGCAGTGCTGTTCGAGGCGTACCAGCCGGAGCCGGTGACGTTGTCGTACGGCGACGATACGTTTATGAAATACTGATGCTGCCAGCCGGCTACGAGATCCGAGGACGCCGTGACCTTGACCGATCCGCTCAGGTTCTTGTTGCCATTGTTCCACGAAGTGAAAACGTACCTTTCGCCGTCGCGCACCTTTATCTCGGATTCGGAAATTCCGTACCTCGCCAGCGAGGCGTTGTTGTACCAGCCCGAGCCGACAGGCGACGAGAACTGCGACGAGACGTTTACCCTGTACTGCAGCTGCCAGTTGGCGGTCTCGTTTATGTTGCTGTCAAGGACAACCGACGCGTTGTTCCTGTAGCCGGTGTAAGAGCCGAAGCCCGCGCCGGTCCAGCCGATGAAGTTAACCCTTGTGAAATTGTCAAGATACAACTGAGTCGGGGCCGAAATGCCGACAGTGCTGTACGCGGTATAACCTGTCTTGCCGCCAAGGCCGCCGTATTTGGACGCGATGGTCAAAGTGTAGCCCAAGGTCCACAGCCGCGTGTTGTTTGCGGTGGTGGGTATTCCCGAGCCCACCGCAAAATAGTTCGTCCTGCTTCCTATCTCCTTCACGCCGTATGGGTTGGTCATGTCGGTCCTGCTGCCGACGCCGTAGCCCACTGCGCCGTATCCGCTGGAAACCGGCAGGAAGGCGCCATGCGAGTACGTGGACAGGTTCGAGAATATGACCGGCTTTATGTACTCCTTGTTATTGCTGGCGTTGGCCAGTTCGCCGAGGGCCACGGGCCAGTTGTAGCCAGATGACGACATCCCTAGATCGGCGCTGCCAACTGTCTTGTTGTTGAAAAGGAAGTACCAAACGTTACCCTGCGAGAAGAACGAGTATGTGTTGAACGTGCCGTTGACGCCGGCCGAACCGTCCGGGCCTATCGCTCCCATGAAAGAATCGTTGCGGCCGGGCAGGAAGTACTCGTAGAACCATTCCGCATTGCCGGCTGTGACGTACTGATGGGAAGAGCAGCCCGCCGCCGTGCAGTTAGTAGGATAGTTGCCCGTCTGGTTTTCGATCAGGTACCCCGCCTGCAGGAAGGCGCCGTTCTGAAGGTTTTCGCCCACCCAGAAAGCGACGGCACCGCTCCTTACGTTCTGCGGCGTCACCGTTTGTATGGACACCGAGGCGCCATTGTTTTGTGATGATGCCGAGCCTGCCCGGGCACCGCTCTGGAACCAGTACTGGGCGTTGGCCACCACCGCTAGCGAAAGCAGCGCGAATATCAGCGAAACAGTAAGAAGGTTGATGCTTCTCATCCAAGACCACGCGCTTTGATTTCTATCGCCCGACACAGCGATAAGCTTTCTTCATGCTTATGAGAGGATAGCATATATATTTAATCACTGCTCAATATGTAATCAACGCAGGGGTTCAAATGTTCGAGTTAAAGCTGGATAATGCAAGATACTGGCGCGACTGCATAGAAGCAATCGTAAGCCTTGTTGACGAAGGCCTTTTCACAATAACAAAAGAGGGAATAGGACTCAAGGCGATGGACCCGTCCGGGATAAGCATGATCTCGTTTTTCATGCCTAGCAAGGCATTTGCCACTTACGAAATAGACAAGGTCATGTCGATAGGCCTCAACCTCGACAACCTCAGCAAGATAATGGCAAGGACAAGGGACGACGAGGCTCTTGTCATGAAGGACACGGACAGCAAGATAGCGCTCGAGTTCGTCGGCGAGAAGAGCAGGAGGAGATACAAGCTGCAGCTTATCGACGTAAAGAAGAGCGTCGAGAAGGAGCCGAACGTCGAGTTCGACGCAAACATAGAGATCGATGGCGAGCACCTGAAGAACGCGCTCAAGGACGCTACGCTCATATCATCCTACATATCGTTCAAGGCTTCCAAGGGACAGTTCGCCATAAACGCGAAGGGAGACTCCGGAGAGCTTGAGGAACTGCACGAGATAGATGGAGGCAGGATAAAGAAGGTCGACGTCACCAAGGACGCATCGTCCGTGTTCAACCTCGAGTTCCTCGAGAACATGGTGAAGTCCACCCCGACAGGAAACGCGATCAACCTGTCGCTGAAATCGGACCAGCCGCTGAAGATGAGCTACAACATAGGAGACGCAAACGTCACCTACTTCCTTGCGCCTTACGTTGAGGAATGAGGTCGCTGAGCCTGCAGCGTTCGATAAGTTCGCTATAATATAGGTCGAACGGGATGTCGCGCCTGTCGAAGCTGATCTTTAGCGCCACGTAGTTCTTCAGATGTTTTGTCAAGTGGCCTTCACGCTTCGGGCTTCCGTCGTCGAACAGCTTCAGCACCTCCATGTGCACATGCGGTTTTTCAGTGAACCCGGTGTTTCCGCTGATCGCGACAATTTCGCCCGCCTTGACTTCCTGCCCTGGTTTTAGGCCTAGCTCGTTGGCAAAGTTTGTCTGCAGGTGCTCCAGCCACACATACTCGCCCTTGTCGCACATTATTCCCAGCCCGTTCCCCTTGAGCCAGAAATCTGTCGAGGTTCCGTGCACAGCCGACTTCTGTCTGAACTTGTCTATCGTCCCCGACGCCGGGGCCGTGAGCAATGTTCCTTTGGGCAGGTAGAAATCAACGGCGTTGG
>CABMGC010000065.1 GCA_902385515.1 uncultured archaeon | reverse complement strand
CCGTCCTGGGACGAGTACTTCATGAACATAGCGCGCACCGTATCCACTAGGAGCAACTGCATGAAGAGGCAGGTCGGCGCGATAATAGTCAGGGACAAGCGCATCGTATCCACCGGCTACAACGGCACCCCCCGCGGGATAAGGAACTGCAACGAGGGAGGCTGCCCTAGATGCAACAGCTTCACGGAGTCCGGGGCAAAGCTGGACGAGTGCCTGTGCTCGCACGGGGAGGAGAACGCGATAGTCCAGGCCGCGTACCACGGGATAAGCATAAAGGACGCCACTATGTACACTACTTTCTCGCCTTGCCTCACGTGCACGAAGATGATAATCAACAGCGGGATTGTCGAGGTCGTCTACAGCACCAAGTATTCTTTGGACAAGACGTCCGCGCAGCTCCTCAAGGACGCAGGCGTTATGCTCAAGCAGCTGGAGGCCTGATTTCCACCGGCACATATGCGCCATATGCCGAGTGCATATATGTGCGGTCCGCGCATTTCCGCCATGTGATGAAACATGGCGGCAATCATCAATGACACGGCCTGGAGCGCAAAGTTCGCCGAGGTCCGCAGGGGCGGCAGGGAGTGGGAAGCCTTTCCCGAAATTCTAGAGGGGATCGTACCCGCAACGCAAAAGCGTTACGCCAATGCGATCATGATAGGGAGGTTCCAGCCTTTCCACATCGGGCATCTCTACCTTGCGCTGTTCGCGCTCAAGTCTTGCGACGAGCTTACGATCGGAATAGGCAGCACCCAGGAACGCGGAACGGAACAGAACCCCTTTGGCGTTTCCACAAGAAAGGCTATGATAAGGGCAAGCCTGGCGGATTGCGGAGTCGGATTGGACAAGATAAGAATAGCGGAGATTCCCGATTTCGCAACCGACGAGGAATGGTATGCCTACATAGTCAAGAGCAACGGCCCGGTCAACCTCGTGATATCTGGAAATCCCTACGTGAACGACGTTTTCCGCCTTCACGGAACGGACATAGCCGAGCCGCCAAAGTACAGGCGAGGAGCGATCTCCGGAACGAGAATCAGGGAAATGATGGCCGAAGGGTCAGGAGAATGGAAGACTCTGGTAACTCCAAGCGTCGCTCGCATAATAGAGAAAGCGCGCGCCAATTCGACCGCTAACGACGCGCCCCTGCGTCGACTGACCGGGGCGTGAATCCTTTTTAACCTTGTGCGCTTCAGTTAGAGCATGGATTTCATCCCGAAGCTCGTCATGGATCTTATTTTTTCATGGGGAAGGATGTTCACCGCGCTGGCCCTGTCGATAGCGTTCAGCATAGCGGTGGGCGTCACCGCGGCAACGAGCAAGAGGGCGGAGAACGTCCTGATACCCGTCATAGACGTCCTGCAGACCATACCGATACTCGGTTTCTTCCCGGTGGTCATATATCTCGTGGTGCTGCTCGTTCCCGGCTACGTCGGGATCAACGCCGCGGTCGTGTTCCTGATATTTACGAGCATGGCGTGGAACATAACCTTCGGGGTCTACGAGGCCGTCAAATCGATACCTGATGAGCTCATCGAGGTCGCGAGGATAAGCCACCTGACAAAGTTCCAGATGCTCAGGAGCATATACGTGCCCGCGGCAATGCCGCGCATAGCGTACCAGTCCGCCATATCTTGGTCGGTCGGGCTGTTCTACCTAGTCACCAGCGAGATATTCTCCACCGGCAGCAGCAACTTCGCCGTGCAGTACGGCATCGGAACCGAGATCGCGAACCTCGTCCTGATGAAGGACGCGCTCACGTATGCCACCGCCATCGGGTTCTTCATCCTGGCGGTGCTGCTGACAAGATGGCTCTTCATAAGGCCCCTCGCAATATACTCGGAGAAGTTCTCGTTCAAGGAAGAGCAGCGAGCTTCGAAGCGATCGAGCGTGCTGGCATTCTACTCGGGCGTTGGGAGGTTCATCGAGAAGCACATGCCGATCGTCACTGTCGAATTCAAAAACCAGGGAGAGAAAAAGAGGCAGCCACTGAAGACTGGCGAGGCAGCGGACAGCAAAGGCATAAGCGCAGGAATGGTCAGCGCGGCAATAGTGTCGACGTTCATCGTCGTCTCCGCGGCCGCGATAATTCTTACTAACGACTACGCATTCGCGCCGCAGCTGCTGGCCGCGCTGGGCCTGTCATTCGCGAGGGTGTGGGGAATGTACCTGATCTGCGCGGCCATCGCAATACCTGTCGGAATAAAGGTGGCGAAGTCGGCCAAGTCGTACGAGACGGTCTTTGCGGTCCTGCAGATCGTGGCCTCGATACCCGCCACGATACTCCTCCCGGCGATAGTCGCCCTGCTGCTAGTGATGCCCTTCGGCAACGAGCTCACAGCGCTGGCCATAATATTCTTCGCGATGATATGGTACCTCCTATTCAGCGTCATAGCCGGAGTGCGCACCATACCCGAGCAGTTCGGCGAACTGCTGAGCATATACAAGGTCGGCTGGGTGCGCGCCTGGCGCGAGATATACATACCCGCGATACTGCCGTCGTTCGTCACAGGATCGATAACCGCGATCGGCGGGGCGTGGAACGCGCTGATAGTTGCGGAGTACTTCAGCGTCGGAAGCGGGGCGAGCACGACCGTGATGACGCAGGTGGGCGGCGGCATAGGGAAGCTGCTCGACCTGGCGACGTTCCAGGGAAGCCTGATGCACATGTTCCTTGCCTTGGCCGCGATGGTGGTCATGGTTATGGTGATAAACAGGCTCGTCTGGCAGAGATTATATAGGCATGTGACGCTCAAGTATAGAATCGAATAGAGTGGTGACCGTTTGTCGAGAGAAATAGCGAAGGTAAACAACATTTCACTGAGCTACTCCGAGGAGGACAAGGAGCTCGTGGTTATGGACAAGGTCAACCTTAGCGTCTACTACAACGAGTTTCTCTCCATAATCGGACCGTCGGGCTGCGGCAAGTCATCGCTGATAAGGATGATAATAGGGTTGCAGAAACCGACTGGCGGGGACGTCACGTTCAAGGGCAAGGTCGTGGACGGCCCGCCCGACGCGGTGTCGCTGGTCTTTCAGAATGTCGCGCTGATACCTTGGAAGACCGCCCTTGACAACGTCGCGTTCGCCCTGGAGAACCGGGGAATACCGAGGGCCGCGATAGAAAAGAAGAGCGCTGCCGCACTCAAGCTGGTTGAACTCGATGGTTTCGAGACCGCGTTCCCCAGCGAACTAAGCGGAGGAATGAAGCAGAGGGTAGGCATAGCAAGAGCATTGGTGTCCGACCCCGACCTGCTTTTGATGGACGAGCCATTCAGCGCCCTTGACGAGCTTACGGCGGATCAGCTTCGTGTCGAGGTCAGGACCGTGCTCAAGAACAAGCACCTGCCGCTGAAGTCAGTGGTCCTCGTGAGCCACAACGTGGAAGAGGTAACGGAGATGTCTGACAGGATAGTGGTACTGTCAAAGCCCCCGTCCCACATAGTTGACATAATAAAGGTGGACCTTCCTTACCCAAGAAACAAGAGGTCAAAGGAGTTCGAAAAGGTCACCGACAGGATATTCAAGGACCTGTACGCCGCGAAGGCGTGAAGAGCTGCTTTGCTGGGCGCGCTCAGGCTTTCTTTGACCAGGTCTTCCTCTCGCCATCGTAGGCAAGAATGTTGAACTCTATGGCCCACTGGAGGAGGATGGCGTTTATCAGGTTCACATTCTCGTGCTCGTCCACGTGAAGGTAGAGCTCTGCCTTGTCCATCTGGTCGGACAGCTCTTCAACGGTGAAGTGCTTCTTCCTTTTTGCAAGTGATATCGCTGACTTGAAGGGCTCGAAGCCGGCAAGCATCTTCCCGACCTTGGCTTCCGAGCCTTCCTTCTTGCTGTGGAGCGCTTCGCCGAGCTCGGTGATGAATACGTCACTTCCCTTTACCCTTATG
>CABMGC010000064.1 GCA_902385515.1 uncultured archaeon | reverse complement strand
TTTTGCCCATCAGTTCCTCCTGGCCGTACAGGTCCCTTATCCCCGCAACTATCGTCCGAACCCCGAGGTCCTTGCCGAAATCTATAGTGAGCACGTACATCGGCTTTTTGGCCTGCTCGTGCACCCTGACGTCCACCACCCGGCCTATCCGTATGTCCGCGTTCTTGAAATCGTCAATCTTCACGGTCTTTGGAGCTTCCGCGGTCACGATGGGCGGGGCGGCTTTGGGCTCTGCATTCGGCGCGGCCTGCGCCGCAGGCGCCGGCCCTTCAACGTTGAGCATAAATATCAAAAAGCATTGCGGCTTTAACTTTATTAGGCTTGAGCATGAGGACGTTTATCGCTTTGGAGATCCCCGATGACATAAGGGACAGGATAGAGGAAGCGAAGGCAAAGATGGCGATGGGCGGGGTTCGGCTCGTGGACAGGAACGCGATGCACATAACACTCCAGTTCATTGGTGACGTCGGCGACAACGAGGCCGCTGCCGCGGCCGACGCGATGCGCGAGATAGCGACCGAGCCGTTTACGGTCGGCCTTTGCGGCGTGTCGGGCTTCCCGCCCGGATACAGGATTGTGTTCGTTAAGATCTGCGAGGGGGAGACGGAGCTTGCCGAGCTTCACAAGCGTCTGCGTGACGCGCTGGAAAGAAGAAAGGTCGCGTTGCCGCAGGAGAATTACGCTCCGCACCTTACGATCGCAAGGGTCAAGCCCTACGCCGACCGGAAGGCGCTGGCCGAAAGGATGGCCGCGCTCAGGGATGCGGAGTTCGGATCCTTCGAGGCGCGCGCCATAGTGCTCAAGGAAAGCGATCTTGCGCAGGCTGGGCCGGTCTACACGACTCTATATGAACGTGAGCTCTGACCTTGCCTTGTTGAAGTCGTCTATGGACAGGCGGTTCACCAAGTCGTTCGGGCCAATTACGCGGTTCTGCGGAAGCAGGTCGAACGCCATCCCGACCTTCGTGTCGAAGACTATGTGCCTAACGCCGCTGCCGAACACGTCGATTTCCTGGAGGTTGAATTTCATTACCTTGCAAAGGTCCTCGAGCGAGTTTATCAGCGCACTGTAGTTATTCTGGAGCCCGATCGCCCGAAGCTCGAGGTTCGATTTCCCGGCCTTGGCAACCTGCCTGCGGATCCGCGCGATCTCCGAGTCGTCAAGTATTGTGGATTCCCTAAATACCACCGAAAATGAGGAGTTGACGTCGTATATCGAGACGAGCATGTCGTACGTCAGGTCCTTTGCGATCAGGTACCTGGTGCTTTCGTCATACTTGAGGGCCAGGCCCTTGCTCATATCCAGTGTCAGCGCGGAGCGCTCGACCGAGGATAGTGACGCGTGTATCCGGTCCCTGGCGCTAAGATAAAGCCGCGATTTGGAGAAGCCCTCCGTCGCGCGCGATTTTCGGTACACGTTCCAGAAATCCACCACTACCAGCTCGCGAAACGTTATGTTTAAATAATCTTAACTCAGAATATTTATAAGGCGTTTGCCTTATTTTTTGCTGATCGAATGAAAGTTAGCGTTATTGAAAACCTACCTGGCGTAATGCGGATCGATGTCTCGGGCATCGGATACGGAATAGCCAATGCTATAAGGAGGGGAGCCATGGGCTCCGTCGACTGCATGGCAGTAGACAAGGTCACGTTCTACGAGAACACGAGCGCGATATTCGACGAGTACATCGCGCACAGGATCGGGCTCGTTCCCATAACCACCCCGAAGGACTACGACGAGAAGGACACGGTCGTGTTCACCGTCGAGGCGGAGGGGCCCGTGACTATCTACTCGAGGGACATGAAAAGCGCGAACAAGGAGGTTCAGGTGGCGAACGGCAACATACCGGTCATGAAGCTTGCGGAAGGCCAGAAGATAAGGGCGGACTGCAATGCAGTGCTTGGAAAGGGGCGGAGGAGCACAAAGTTCCAGCCGGGCATAGTCACGTACAAGGCAAAGGGAGATTCAGACTTTGAGTTCTACATCGAGTCGTTCGGGCAGATGCCTGCGAACGAGATAATAAGGAGAGCATTAGATATAATAAGCACCGATCTCAAAGAAATACATAAGGAACTGAAGAAATAGAAGCAAAGAAAGAAAGCACTCCAGAACGCGGGGGTGGCAGAGCTTGGTCAAATGCGCAGGATTTAGGAACTCGTTCAAAATTCCTGTGGTCTAGTACCTGCGCGAGTTCAAATCTCGTCCCCCGCATAAGGTGTTTACTATGGTAGAAAATATAGAGAAAGACAATCTGCAGAGATTCCTTGACAAGGTAGCTGCTGCAGGAAAAGGAAAGGACAAATCCAACGTGTACGCGAGGGCGTACGACATCGCGGCCAGATCGAGAAGGAAGAGGATCGCGGTGAACATAAGCAAGCTGGAGAAGTGCGCGAATGACAACGAGACGGTGCTTGTGCCTGGAAAGGTATTGGGCAACGGCACGCTTAGCAAGAAGATAACGATCTGCGCGGTTGAGTTCTCGGAGCCCGCGCTCGCGAAGCTTAAAGATTCAGGATGCGCAATAGTTGATGTTGAAGAGATTCTGAAAAAGGACAAAGTAAGGTTAATAGTATGAAGGCAACAAGGGTCGAATTCAAGGGAAAGGTCTACGTAATTGACTGCAGCTCGAAGATACTTGGCAGGCTCGCCAGCCAGACTGCGAAGCTGCTGCTTTTGGGAAACAAGGTCACGCTGGTTAACGCCGAGAAGGCCGCGATAAGCGGGCACGGCAGGGACATAGTCGACAGCTACAAGCAGAAGGTCGAGTGGCAGGACAAGGCCAACCCCGAGCACTCCCCCTACTGGTCCAGAAGGCCGGACTTCCTGGTTAAGAGGATAATCCGCGGCATGCTCCCGTACAAGCAGCCGAGGGGCAAGATGGCCTTCAAGAACCTCACTGTCTTCATGGGGGTCCCGGCAAGCATAAGCAAGGACGGCTTCGCGAAGATTGAGACCAAGAGCAAGAGGGAGACCTACGAGGGGGCCATGACGGTCGAGGAGCTCTCGGAGAAGCTCGGATACAAGGTGAGATGATGGTAAACGATGATACTAATCTTGACAATTTGAACAAGGAGCTCGCAAACCTCAGCACCCCGCAGGCGGTGGCCACGAAGGCCAAGGCCAAGAGGGTAACTAGGAAGAGGACGAGCGCGAAGGCTAAGCAGAAGGTCATAATCGAGAAGTCGAGGAGGAAGACCGCGGTCGCCAGGGCGGCGATAACGCCAGGAAAGAACAGGATAATGGTCAACAAAGTCGACATAAACGCCTTCCAGCCGAGGGCTCTTAGAGACCTCATACTCGAGCCTGTCAACGTCTCCAGCACGACCAGGGACATCGCCAGGAACTCCGACATCGTGGTCAACGTCCGCGGAGGAGGCATGAGCGGGCAGGCGCAGGCTGCGAGGAGCGCGATCGCAAAGGCCATCGCGAAGTCCGCCCCTGACGACGGAGTCAGGAAGATGTATCTGGAGTACGACAGGACGCTGATCGTAGACGATGTCAGGCAGGTCGAGCCGAAGAAGTACAAGGGACCTAAGGCAAGGGCAAGATTCCAGAAGTCGTACAGATGAGGTATAGGTGAAACCATGATGATACCTGTTAGATGTTTTTCCTGCGGCCAGGTAGTTGCCGACAAATGGGAGGAGTACAACAAGAGAGTCAACGTTGACAAGGAGAACGCTGCGAAGGTTCTCGACGATCTTGGAGTCAAGAGGTACTGCTGCAGGAGAATGCTAGTTAGCCACGTCGACCTCATAGACGAGATAATAAGCTACGGAAGGAAGTGAACAGCGATAGAGATAAAAACACCTTCCGCCAATATTATTGACACGGGGTCGTCTGCTAGTCTGGATAGGCTCTGTGCTTAGGGAGCACATGACCCGAGTTCAAATACAGCAACCACAGGGATTGCCGTTGAAAATCTCGGCGACCCCACTTAGGATTAACAAGCGCGGAAAAAAGTGAAATTGTAAATGGTAATTAGTATGGAAGAAGAAATGCTCACAAGCCAGTCAGAATACCTAGAAGTAGGCATACAGATAGGAACCAGGATAAGGACCCCCGGCATGGGCAGGTTCATCTACAAGAGGAGGGAGGACAGCCTCTACCTTCTGGACCTCGGCGAGATCGACAAGAGGATCAGGGCCGCGGCAAAGGTGCTTGCCAGGTACGACCAGGCGAGCATAGTCGCGACCGCTTCCAGGATCTACGCCATCGCGCCAGCGAAGAAGTTCGCGGAGATAACCGGCACGAAGCTGCTTAGCGGAAGGGTCATGCCGGGAATATTCACCAACCCCAACAGGACGGACTTCGTGGAGCCAGACATAGTTCTGATAAGCGACACGCGGAACGAGAGGCAGGCGATAAGGGAGGCAAGCAAGATAAACGCCCCGGCGATCGCGCTCTGCGACACGGACAACTGGATCAAGTTCGTGGACCTCATAATCCCCTGCAACAACAAGGGAAGGAGGTCGCTTGCGCTCATATACTTCCTGCTGGCCAGGGAGTTCATGAAGGAGAAGGGACTCATCAAGAGCAACGAGGAGTTCAACTACAAGGTATCTGATTTTGAAGCCAAGGTGGAAATGAAATCGAAGTGATGCCGACATGCTGCAAAAGAAAGCCAAAAAAGCTCAGGCAGCAATCGACTTCATGATGTCGTACGGCATAGCTCTAGTCATAATCACCGTCGCCGTGTCGGTCATATACGAGACCAGCATACTCATACCGTCGCTGACGTCCTCATCCTGCACGCCATCCCCGGGTTTCTCCTGCGACACCTTCGCGCTGAACAGGACGGGCATCCTCAACATATCCCTCTCCCAGGCAACCGGCGGGGCGGTGGTGGTGCAGGGCGTCGCGTGCTCGACGCAGATAAACGGCAGCGGCATCGGGCCAAAGTACGGCAACTTCTACGTCACAGGCAACGCCCTGTGGTATCCTGCAGTCACTATCAACAGCGTCCTGACGAACACCGCGCCGAACAGCCTGCTCCTTTACAGCGGCAGCGGCACCCTGCTTAGGCTCAACTGCTACGGCGCGGGCGGCATCGCGAAGGGCTCGCCCGGAAGCTCTTTCATAGGTTACATCTGGCTCAACTATTCGGTGCCCGGCTACGGCAGCACCACGCAGCAGGTCGCAAGCCTGAGCCTGGTCTACACGTAGAGGCGGCCTTTGCCGGAAATCTACAGAACCAGCACGGCGGTTATCGCTGTCGCCGCTCCCAGGAATATCCCGGGCAGGTTGCAGGCGATGATCGGCCAGTTTCTTTTCTCAAGGAAAAGGCCGTAAAGCACCCAGAAGGAGCAGTTGACTATCGTTATCGCAGGCAGTATCGCAGAGCCCGGATGCCCCGAAAGGTTCAGCCTGATCTGGTCCACGTAAGACACGTACATCAGGATGGCCATAAGGGACGCCACCCATCCCACCTTCTCCACGGCCTTCTGGTCTATCGCGTGCTTTGTCATGCGCATCACTTAGGCTACAATAGGGCGCGAGAAGATTAAAATGCTTTGAAGGGAGGCGGGCCGGACTTAATATCGGAAGTGACCGGTTTTCTGCGATCGCATATATAATTGTTTTGGCATTAACATTGGGGGCCCGAAGTGTAAGAGATAGCGAAGAGAGAAGTAGAGGACAGGCTGATCGAGTTCTACAACACCTACTACGAAGGCCAGATAAACGACATGTACCTGGCCTACCCTCAGAAGCGGTCCATAGAGATCGACATCAAGGACCTGGAGAAGTTCGACAGCGAGCTTGCCAACGCCATGCTTGCGACCCCAGACATGATACTTCCCAACGCGCACTCGGCGCTCGCGCGGCTTAATCCTCACCCCGAGACGGTGCTTACCAAGCCTGTCTACGCCAGGTTTTTCGGCATACAGAGCTCTGGCATGCCGCTCATCCAGGACGTGGGCTCCGATCACATAGGCAAGCTCCTCACGCTCGACTCCCTCATAATCAAGAGGTCCGAGATAATTCCCCGCGTCCACATGGGCGTCTTCAGGTGCACGCTCTGCAACACGGTCGTCAAGATAGAGGTTGACAGGGACAACGTACCGGAGATCTGCCCGCAGTGCCACCGCAGGGCCCTCAAGCAGGTCAACGAGGAATCGAAGTTCATCAACCTGCAGAGGATAATGGTGCAGGACCCGCTCGAAAGGCTCAAGGGCAGCACGCCCACGTGGCAGCTAGAGGTCTGGATAGAGGACGACATGGTCAACTGCAACATGCCTGGAGACCGGGTCGACATAACGGGCATACTTCGGATAAGGCCGAGGAAGACTGCGAAAGGCAAGGTCGACAACGCGCTCTTCACCATGTTCCTCGACGCGGTGTCCGTCATGTCCCGGCAGAAGGATTTCGCAGATCTTGAGATCACCCAGGATGACGAGAAGGTCATAAAGGAGCTTGCGAAGGAGCCCAGGATATTCGACAAGATATCGAAGTCGCTCGCGCCGTCCATATATGGCTACGAGGAGATAAAGAAGGCGCTGGTGCTCCAGCTTTTCGGGGGCACTCCCGACAAGATGCTGGTCGACGGCAGCAGGATAAGGTCGGACATGCACATACTTCTCATCGGAGACCCGGGAAGCGCAAAGACCAGGCTGCTGCAGTCAGTGGCAGAGATCGTCCCGAAGGGAATATACGTCAGCGGAAAGTCCACGACATCCGCCGGTCTCACGGCCGCGGCGGAGAGGGACGAGTTTTCCGAAGGCGGCTGGACGCTCAAGGCGGGAGCGCTGGTGCTCGGATCCGGAGGAACCGTCTGCATCGACGAATTCGACAAGATCAGCGACGAGGACAAAAGCTCCATGCTCGAGGCCATGGAGTCGCAGACAATCAGCATAGCCAAGGCGGGGATAGTCGCCAAGTTCAACGCGAGGGCGTCGATACTCTCCGCGGCCAACCCCAAGTACGGCAGGTTCGACCCCAACGTCTACCCTGCCGAGCAGTTCGACATACCGCCGACGCTGCTTTCAAGGTTCGACCTGATATTTCCGATAAGGGACACTCTCGACGAGGAGCAGGACAAGAACATAGCAAGGCACATACTGATACAGCACTCCGCTGCGGGCGCGCAGCTGGCGGACATAAAGGACTTCGAGCAGGTGGAGGCTCCGCCGATCGCGCCGGACCTTTTGAGAAAGTACGTCGCTTACTCTAGGAAGAACGTGAGGCCGAGGCTTTCAAAGGAGGCGAGCGAGCGGATACAGGAATACTACATAGTGCTAAGGAAGACAGGAATGAAGCAGGGCGCAACCCCAATAACCCCGAGGCAGATCGAGGGCCTCGTAAGGCTTGCCGAGGCATGCGCGAAAACGAGGCTTGCCGATGTAGTGGAACTCAGGGACGCAGAGGTCGCCCTGGGGATGTTCGACTACATGCTTACGACGCTGGCGGTGGACAGCAGCGGCAGGAAGGACATAGACGTGCTCATGACGGGAATGCCGAGGGAGAAGGTCGACAGGATAAACTTGATGATGAACATCATCAAGAAGCTCGAGCAGGACGAGAAGTCCGCCAACGTCTCAAGGATCTATGAGGAGGCAAGCAAGGCGGGCATGGACAGCTCGACCGCCAGGCGCTACATGGAGGAGCTCGAGAGGAGCGGCGACGTCTACATGCCAAAGCCGGGAGTCCTCAAGATCGTCAGGCATGATGCGGAGTGAGACTGCCGCGGGACGTGCGCGAAGCAGCAAGGCATATAACTCCTAAGGAAGCAATAACACACTAGTGAGGCGGGCAATATGATGAGACACGGACATTCCCTTGGCTTGCTGCATTGGGAAACGGACAGGATACACCTCATGCAAGCGGGCAAGTTCGACCTGACAAAGGAGGAGCTTGTCAGGATGGAAAGAGGGGAGTATGTCGTTCGGCATTCGCAAGGCAGCCCGAAGGCCCCGTCGGTGCTTGAAGAAGCGAGGGATGCTATTTTCAGCCTTGCAAGAAGGCATTGAATGCCTTCGCGGATGAAGGTTGCGCGCCGGACCGCCTTAGCGCATTTCTGGGGAGCGGCTCTGGAAAGATATTAAATACTTTATTGCATAATTAGTCTCGGCGACATTATGAAGATACTTGATCTTTTTGGCAAGAAGGATGCATCAAGCGAGCTGAGCAAGACACTGCCCTACAGGATAATGACGGAGTTTTCCCCCTACAGGCTTTACGCGAACAGGAAGAGCTCGGTCCTCCTCATGCTGAAGCTCAAGAACCTGACGACCGAGCCGGTGCTGGGATCGGTGGTCATAGAGCTGCCCAAGGCGCTCAGCCTTGACAGCACGGGCCTGTCAGCCGCGAAGGAGCTCAGGCTCGGCACAATCGCGCCTGGCGAAGAGAGAGAGTCGAAAGTGGAGATACACGGCGACGCCGGCACGGACAAGGGCGAATACACGCTTTCCATAACCGCGTTCATACACTACAGGGACTACGGGCACGTTCTCAACGCGGTCAAGAAGAAGACCGTGCTTGAGGTCTCCTAGCCTCCTGACGTATAACCGAGGAAAAGAGCGACCGAGGCAACAGATATAAATATTCGCTGCATAGAGGTATTATAGAAAATTACGCTAAAGGCGAGAACATGGTAAAATACGTTATTGCTGAACAACTCATTGGAAAGGAAGTAGTGACCACCGACGGCATAGACCTGGGAAGGTTCCTGGATGCCGAAATGAACGAGGTCACCGGCAAGCTCACGAGCCTTATACTCGAGCCCAACAACGACAACGTCTTCGTCAAGAAGCTTGAGATAAAGGAAGGAAAGCTGAAGGTTCCCTACACTAGCGTAATGGCAGTCAATGACTTCATAGTCATCGACAGGAAGGGAGTCCAGTAAAGTTCAAGGTGAGTACCATCATCATTGCTGGCGGCGATGAGGCCGGAAGGGGATCCGTCATAGGCCCCCTTGTAATCAGCATGGTGAGCATAGGGAAGGGCAAGGAGAAGAAGCTCTCAGACATCGGCGTGCGCGACTCCAAGCTCCTTTCGAAGAAGAAGAGGGCGTTCCTCTTCGATGAGATACGGTCTATTTCTGAGGAAGTCCAGACATACAAGATAACCAACGACGAGATAAACACGGCGATGAAGTCGGGCATATCCATAAACCAGCTCGAGGCGATGCACTTCGCCAGGCTGCTTGACGAGATGCAGGGCGGGATCGACAAGGCGTACATCGACTCCCCTGACGTCATCGCGGAGCGCTTCGGCATGCGCATAAGCCTGTTCGCAAAAAGGCCGACCAAGGTCGTCGGGATAAAGGGCGGCTCCAAGGAGAAGGATAACATAAAGATAATTTCGGAGCACAAGGCGGACATAAAGTATCCGGTCGTGTCCGCCGCCAGCATCATCGCGAAGGTTATCAGGGACAGCGAGATGGAGCGGATAGAAGAGGAGGTCGGGATCCACATAGGCTCGGGCTATCCGGGCGACAAGGAGACCGTCGAGGTCATAAAGGCGAACCTTAAGAGCAGGGTGCTCAGCCCCTACATACGCGAGTACTGGAAGACCCTCGAGAACATAAGGCAGAGAAAGATGGGCGAATTCCCTAATTTTGCGTAAGGATTACGTCAGAAATTTTATCTGAGTAAACCGTTGCGTATCTCCGTACAAATTGTAAAATTCGCTCAAAGATGCGGAAGATTACGCTTAAATAACTGCCCATGAATATACTTTAGCTCCGTTTTGTTTTCCATTTAATTTGGTTCTTACTGCTGTCATTGCTGTTCTGCGTTTAGAGGGGGTTGTGTGGTCGCGAGCGAAGATAAGGGAGTTGTTGCCAAAGAGCAGGTTGAGATGAGGGGGCCGGTCGGGATCCCGAAGGAGACGCTGGACTTCTTCAAGGGGGACGAGATAGGCGCCAGGGTGTTCTACGAGAAGTACGCCCTGAGGAACGACAAGGGCGAGCAGGTGGAGAAGCTGCCCAGCGAGATGTGGAACCGCATAGCCAGGGCCCTCTCGGAGGTCGAGCGCGACGACGCCAAGAAGGCGGAGTGGCTCGAGAAGTTCATATGGCTGCTCCAGGACTTCAAGTTCGTGCCAGGAGGAAGGATAATGTTCGGCGCGGGCGCGACCAGGAAGGCCACGCTGCTCAACTGCTACGTCGTGCCGATAAGGGACGACTCGATCGAGGCGATCTTCGACTGGTGCAAGGAATCGGCGAGGACGTACAGCTTCGGCGGGGGGGTCGGCGGGGACATAAGCATACTTCGGCCGAAAGGGGCGCCCGTCAACAACAGCGCCCTTAGGTCCACGGGGGCGGTGTCTTTCATGGAGATAATGAGCGAGACGACGCACGCCATAGGCCAGGCGGGCAGGCGCGGGGCGCTGATGATAACGATCAGCGTGGACCACCCGGACATATTCGATTTCATAAAGGTCAAGCAGAACATAACGAGCGTGAAGTACGCCAACATAAGCGTGAGGGTCACTGACGAGTTCATGAAGGCTGTCGAGGCGGACGGCAGCTTCACCCTCAGGTTCGGGAACGGCGTGGTCAATACGATAGAGAGGACGGTCAAGGCCAGGGAGCTCTGGAACACTCTCATAAAGTCGGCGAGGGACTGGGCTGAGCCGGGGCTGATGTTCTGGGACACCATAAAGAGGAATTCGCCAAGCGAGTACAACGGCATGGAGGTCATAACCACCAACCCGTGCAGCGAGCAGCCGCTTCAGGCTTACGGGGCGTGCGACCTGGGAGCCTTGAACCTTCCCTACTTCGTGCTTGAGCCGTTCACGGACAACGCAAGGATGGACTGGGCCGGACTTGAGAAGGCGACGAGGTACTCGGTAAGGTTCCTTGACAACGTCCTCGACTACAACGCGGACAAGCACCCGCTGGCGGCGCAGAAGGAGGCGGTGGGCAAGAGCAGGAGGACGGGACTTGGGGTCACCGGGCTCGCCGACATGCTCGCCAAGCTCAGGATAAAGTACGACAGCGACGAGGCCATCCAGTTCGTCGACAAGCTTTTCGACATGATAAAGACGACGTCGTACGACGAGAGCACAGAGCTGGCGAAGGAGAAGGGTCCCTTCCCGCTGTTCGACAAGGAGAAGCACCTGTCGATGCCGTTCGTCAGGGCTCTTAGCGAGGCCACAAGGCAGAAGATCGAGCAGAACGGGCTGCGCAACGTCGCGCTGCTCACGATTGCCCCCGTAGGGAGCGGATCGGTGCTCGCGGGCACATCCAGCGGCATAGAGCCTATCTTCGCGTTCAGCTACACCCGAAGGTCCGAATCGCTTAGCAAGGAATACTTCAAGATCTACCATCCGCTTGTCATGGAATATATGAGGATCTCCGGGATCATGGACGACAAGAGCCTGCCGGACTTCTTCATCCCTGCGCACAAGATAAACGCCGACTCGAGGGTGAAGATGCAAGGCACCATACAAAAGCACATAGACAGCGCGATATCGTCGACTGTCAACCTGCCCGCCGACACGACCGTCGAACAGGTCGGGGAGATATACATGTCCGCCTGGAAGGCCGGCTGCAAGGGCATAACGGTCTACAGGGAGGGCTCTAGGGAAGGGATACTCATAAGCGACGAGAAGGAGAAGGCCGCGGCCGAGACGCCCGAGGAGAAATGGAAGAGAACGCAGATGCTAACCGGAAAGACGGTGAAGCTCAGGGTCCAGCAGGAGTCCCTCTACGTCACCGCAAACTTCGACCAGGACAACAACGTGAGGGAGGTCTTCATCAACATGGGGCACACGGGCAGCTCGGAGAAGAGCTACACCGAGGCCATAGGCAGGCTGATAAGCAAGTACCTCCAGCTCAACGGCGACGTCAAGGCGATCATAGAAAGCCTCAAGGGCATACGTGCCGCGGACTCGATCTCGTGGGATCGGGGGGTCAAGCTCTACAGCGTGCCTGACGCCATAGCCAAGGCGCTGGAGATGACTATGGGCATCACCAACTTCAAGATCACGCCGCTGACCGAGGCAGGAATGGTGGCTGAAAGCAAGCAGCTCAGCGTAAGCGGAGGGGTTGACAAGACCGCGGTCAAGCCGAGCAAGTGCCCCGAGTGCCACGAGCAGATGCTCGTGTACGAGAGCGGATGCTACACGTGCAAGAATTGCGGCTATACGAAGTGCGCCTGAAGGACTGGTTTTTCAGGACACCTTGACAAGGAGCTTGCCGAAGACGGAGTGAGGGAAGCCAGTGTACGTGTTCGTGTAGTTCACGATCAGATAGCCCTGGAACGCGTAGCCCGGGTTGTTGCTATAGCCGGTCCAGCAAGGCACGCTGAAAGTCGCGTTGCCTCCTGGCGGGATCGACACCTGGAACGGCGTCATGCCAGTCAAGGAGTTCATCGCGTTGCAGGCCACCCCGGTGACGTTTATCTGCGACGAGGTCGTCTGCACGAGGTTCAACGTTAATGTGCCGTCAGGCATAAGGAAATAGTTTGCGCAGCTTAGCCCTGCAGGCAATAAACACACAGGGTTTGCAAGTGAAGGTGGATTAAAAACTCCTAGAGTGTAGAGCGCCGCGAGCGCAATAGCTATGATTATGAGGGCCCAGCCGTACGTCATGAGGTACTCGATCGATGATTGCAGCTTCATGTGCGTCACATAAGAATCGATGCAAAAGGATAAAAGAATGCCGCGGAGTTGCTCACTTGGTAACCACCGTGCACGAATCCTTCCCAACTATCACTTCCTTCTCGGCCTGCGCGACGATTCCGTTGGTCTTCTCGACGAGCGTGGGATAGGTCTCGAGCGCGCCCAGGCCGGCGAGCTCGTTGAGGGCGCGCCTGATCTTGAACTCCGAGCCGAACCTCTCTGACAGCCACCGCATCGCGAACGGATACGTCCCGAAGTTGTCATCGATGAACGCCGCCACGTCACGAGTGTCCTCCGACCTCGGCGACGCGGGCCCAATCTTCTGGAAGATCTGCAGCTGGTCCGTGTCGACGACGTAACCCGCGCCGGTAGTGAGGAATACCTCTATTGCCACGACCTGGCCGTCGAGCAGCACGGTGGTGTCGCCGTTGTCGTAGTTGGGCACGAATATCGAGGCGTGGAGCTCACCCTCCTCTATTCCATGGCCTCCTAGATTCCTTATCGGGTTGAAGCCGTGTTTCTTCGCAACGCTTTCGGCGGCCCTTCCTATCTCGTTAAGGGGCCTTCCCGCCTTTACGGTGCTTAGCGCCGCCTCGAGCGCCTCCTCTGTTGCGTCCACAAGCTTCGCGTACCTGCCCGTGAGGTCGACGGTCAGGGCGCAGTCTCCCGCCGCGTCGTCTAGCCTCGCACCCAAATCCACCTTGACCACGTCGTTCTCGGTAAAACACGTCTCGTCGTTCGCCAGCGGGGCGTAGTGCGCCGCCTGCTCGTTTATCGATAGGTTGACGGGAAACGCGAACCGCATTCCCTTGCCCTTGATGAACTCCTCTATCTTTCTGCTGACCTCAAGAAGGCTTGCGTCTGGCCTTACGAGCCCCTTTGCGTACTGCAGGGCATCGAAAGACACCTTGCCCGCCTTGGCAAGCTTTTCGTAATCGTAATCCTTTTCATCATTCATCAACTCACGCTCAGCCCGTTGACCCGCAAATCGCCAGTCATCACTCCACCATAATATGCGCTCTTATTCTTATAAGACATGGACTCGATGCCTGCGAGCAAGTTTTTGAAATTGCCCCGTATCATCACGTCTTTTGCGCCTACTTTGCCGTGTCCGCTGTCATACCACATTACCTGTGGGGTCAGGCTGAACTCACCAGTGGTTGAATCACCTGACTCCGAGCCCATGACCTCATCGACAACCAGCGCGCCGTCGGTGACGCTCTTTTCTTCCTTGGTCGATATAACAATGGTAGTGGGAGATATTCCTGGCGTGCTTCTGTGGTCTGCGCGCCAAGCGGAATGGTTGTTCTCCTTCGATGCCTTGAGCGACCAATAGGTATTGTATAGGAAGTTCTTGATTATGCCTTCCTCCATCAGGACTATCTTTTTCCGAGGCAGGCCTTCGTCGTCAAAATTGACGCTCGGTATGCTGTTCTTGACAGTAGGATCGTCTGTGAGGGAAAGCTTGCAATCCAAGTTCATTCCTTCACTTAGAGGAGACGTGCCAAAATATAACTCCCTCCCTGAAAATGACGATTCCAAAAAGTAAACCATTGCGGAGGCCGCGCCTTTCGGGGTGAAGACAACAGTGTCGACCTTAGGGGGCTTGCGCTGAATTTTGACTGCTTCTATCTTGTCTTTTACGCATGCCCTGATTTCGTCAGCGTTTGAGAGAAGGCTTTGTGATGCACGATACTCTGAAATCTCAGGGGTCACCTTGTTCCCTTTCCTATAGTTCGCATTCAGTTCATAAGTGAACGCTGAAGACAATTCGCGGACGTCCACCCCCTCGGTATTTATTATTTTTATATCAGTATTGAATATCGAAACTGTCGCGCTGGTTATTGTTGCCGCTCCTAGAGGAGCGGTCAATTGGCTCATGAAGTCTGCGGATTTCTCTGTGGCATCTTCGACCTTGAACTTGAAGAAATTCCTTGCGTTTTTGTGCACGCCGTCTGACGCGGGAATTACGTTGCTCTTGTCCCTTTTTGCGGCACTGCAGGCGTTTTTCGCTCCGTCAATGAGTGCCTGATCGAAAGTGTTAGATGAAGCGAAACCCTGCTTTCCGCCTTTAATGACTCTGAGGCCGTGCCCGAGCGTGTTTCGGTTGAGCGAGAAGGACTCCCCAGTGTCATCTATCCGCTTAAGGGAAGCGAACTTTTCAACCATGAGTTCGGCCTGAAAGCCCTGTTTGCCCAGTTTATCGATCTCCGCATAATAGTCAAGCATTTCCACCCACCTTAATTTTATCTATTTTAGCATAGGGCCCGCCAGTGGATATGTGCACGCTCTGGTTACACTTGGTGCAGACTCCCGAATCCACATCGAACTCCTTTGAGACGCCAGTTATTTTTGAAAGGGTATCTAGCGTAGATCCTGATATCGAAACCCCCCTTTTCACTCCCTCCATCACAGTACCTTTTTCTATACGGTAGGCCTCCACTATACCGAATTGAAAAGTTCCTTCTGAAGTGGTTGAGCCGCAAGGAGCGGAAATTATCAAATAACCATTTTTGACGTTTGATATCAATTCGTCCGCAGTGGCGTCACCTATTTCCATGTAAGTGTTGCGCATCCTCACCAAGGTCCTATCCCTCGAGCTCTCGGCAAGGGCGTTGCCGGTAGGTTTTGTTCCGAGCTCATTTGCAAAATGGATATTGGTCATAAGCTCGTTTACCTTGCCGTTTTTCAGTATTTCCGCCTTCCTGCCCTTTATCCCCTCGTCATCATATTCCGCAAAGCATCCTGAGAAGGTATGTGGCAGTGTTGGATAATCAGATATGCTGACTGAAGAGTCGGCTATTTTTCCACCGATATGCTGGTAAAGGATGCCCGTCTTCGCCAGGTCCGCCTCCGCCAAATGCCCGAACGCCTCGTGGACGAATGTGCCCAGGGCCGCGGGCGCCAGGACTACCTCATATTCCCCACTTTTCGGGAACGCCCCTTTCAGCTGAGAGGTGACTGCCTCTTGCACCCCTTGCAGGAACTTGTCACGATCAAAAAAGTCAAACACATAACCCTGGTTAGTGGATTTGTTGGAGGTTGCAGTGGCTATTTCCTTGCCTGATTTGGCCACTACCTCTATCTCAAACAGACTCAGCGGAAAACTCTGAACCACGAGGCTTCCTAAAGAGTCCGCGTATACTTTATTTGTATGTACTTCCGCATAAGCCAAGGATATGTGTTTTATTCTTTTGTCGTAATTCAGCAGCGCCTGCTTTAGCCCTTTGATATCCTGCAGTTTTTCTTCTATGCTCTTCTCAAGTCCGCTGCCCTTAGGCGTTAAGTTTATGACCGCTTTTTCAGGCTTGATTTCTGGCACGGTTTCATTTCCATGCTTTGGATTCGCCCTTATCGCTTCCTGCAAGTCGGCGAAAGTAGGTTCCCATGAAATAGTCTTGTAGTTGTAGCTTCCGTTCACGAGCGGCTTTATCATGTAGCCGACATCATGGTCGTTCTCGGATATCCTCTCTATTTTGTCTGTGACGAACAGCGTTAGCTTCCGCGAATCCTCGCGCCTGACGCTTGCGAAATCAGCGCCCAACTTGTCGAGCGAGTCTAGTATCCTCTCCACTTTCCCACCAACGGCTCAGAGAAGCCTTCTCTGTTCCCCTCCTCCTTTCAGCTCCTCTTCATCTATCCCTAGCTCTTTTAGTATTCTTAATGTTGCCGGCACTACTTGATGACCGATGTAGTAGTCTGCGTCGTAATCCTTCGCTATGTCCTCGAGCTGGGCCTTCTCAGATATCGTGCCGCCGTGCGTCGTTATCACGTATCCGATGGTCGCGCCCTCGAGCTCCTCCTTCGTGTGGACGCCCTGTTTTATGGCCTTCTGGACGGCTGCCAGCTCCGGCGACTTGGAGTCGTAGGAGCCAATGCTCTTCCTCAGCTGCGTGTGTATGACGAGCTCCTTAAGGGGGGTGCGGCCTGACCTGAGCTCCTTTATGACGTTCTTCACTATCTCAATTGCCTCCTCCTTGCTGCCCTTGTGGAGGATGGCGTCAAGTACGGCCCTCTGCGTGCTCCTCGCAACCCCGGACCAGTCCCTGCGGACCAGTTCGAAGCCCTTTATCTTGACCCTGCCGCTTCTTGACAGCAGCGCGTACTTCTTCTTTGCTCCCGCCGCGGATTCGGTGCGCTTGCCAACAAAAACTCCGCGGGTGTAGAAATCCTCCAGCTCCAGTTCCATCGCCTTGGGGAGGGTGCCGTTCACGTGTTTTAGGAACGCCAGGACTTCCTCGTCATTCTTATCGCCCGCAAGCAAGAATGTCGAATCTGTGTCGGAATAAAGCGATTTGAAACCGAACCGCTCGGCCTCCTCCATCGTGTTGATTATGTAGGCCCTGCCGAGCGCGGTCACGCTGCTGGCGCAGTCCCTTGAATACCATCTCGACCTGGCGTAGCCGAGATATCCGTAGAACGAATTCGCAAGTATCTTAAGAGCGTTTGATCTCGCACCGAGGGATTTGTTATCAAGGTCTTTCTTGTAGGCCTTCTTGACACTCATTCTCTCGTTAATCAGCAGCTCCAGCACCTTAGGCAGTATGCCCTGGGGCTTGGTGGCGAATCTTACGCCCGTCGGCGCTTCGAAATAGTCCTTGCAGTCTGTGCATATTGTTGCGGGGTCTATGTTGTGCGCAATTATCATGGAAGGATACAGTCCCCTGAAATCAAATACGACAATGTTATCGTATATGCCCGCATCGGGGGTCTTGACGTATGCGCCCTCGAACGTGTGCGCCATCCTGTTCCTTATCTCCCGGTCGTCTGGCCTGTTGGGAACTATCTCGCCGTTCTCGTGGGCGTATCTCATCAGCAGGAACTCCGCGAGCTGGCCAACAGTGGAGACGGATGCTTCGTTAAGGGTCGTTCCGCTGACCTTTGCGGTCTCGACCTCGAGAGGGATGAAGAATTCATAGAGCTCGTTCAGCGATATCGAGTCGCCAAGGGAGTATTCTGAAAGCTCCTCCAGTTCTTCGCCTCCGTTGTCCCACATGCGCCAGATGTACTTCTTGTTCACCATCTTCTTCTTTTTTCCAGTCACCGCAGTGTGGACTTCGTCAAGCTTCAGGTTGTAGGTCCTAAGAAGCTGCTCCGCCGCGCCGACGACCGACACGAACCTCGCGACGTTGTATATGTCCAGGTTTATTCGGCCGGGTATCTTCACCGACTCGGTAAGCCCGTGGTGCATGCTTTTGGGCTCTTCACCGTATCTCGATATGTCGAAGTCCGCCCTCAGGGCCTTTGACCGCGTCATCAGATAGGGCATGTCGAAGTTCGATGAGTTGTATCCCGCGATTATGTCCGGGTCAAGCCGCTTGACCACTTCCACGAAGCCCTCGATCATTTTCTTCTCCGTATCGAACACTGTGACGAAGTCCCTGTCTATCTTCTTTGTCGTAAGCACCCCCGACTCGTTGCCGTCGGTGTAGCTTATCATCAGCACGGGATCCCGCCGGGGGTCGGACGCTGTTGCCGCGTTGTAGGTCTCTATGTCGAAGCAGACCTGTTTCAGTTTCACTTCGGGCGTCTTCGAAGACGGGCCTATAAAGTCCACTATCAGGCCTTGCTCTGACCTGTGCGCCTTGATGGACACGCCGGAAAGGGGAGATATCCCCTTGTCGATGAGGTAGCGCTTCCAGAAGGGTATGTCGTACTCGTAGCACTCCCCGAACTCCTTTATGTAGTCCTTTAGCCTGGGCACGTCTTTGGAATCGTTGGTGTATATCGCGAAGGCAGTGACTGCCTTGCCGCGCAAGGTCAAATCTTTGCGCTCGACCTTGGTTATCTCTATCTTTTGGTTAAAATCAGAAAAAATGCTAAGCGACAGTATGGTCCCTTCCTCAAGGGACTTGTTGCTCGGAACCAGATAAAAATGAGGGTGGAAGCCGGTGTCGAGAATGGGGAACACCTTGCCCTCTTGGGATTTGAGCGTGACTCTTATCGCGCTCTTTCCCGAGAGGTTCAGGTAGTCTACATCAAGGATTATTCCTTCCAGCTCGACCTGCTCCATAGTCTTTCCTAAAGCCGGAATCACTTTCCTTCGTTCTCCTGGAGCTTCGCCCTCGTTATAGGCAGAGGCGCGATCACTCCTATGGACCACGCGAGGAGGGTTCCTCTTGAGGCGCACTCGAAGTTCAGTATGTTTATCACGTCCTCGGCGAACTTCACAGGGAGGGTCTTCTTGCTCTTCCAAGAATCGGCTATCTGCTCGAGCATCGCCTTTTCCTCCTTTGCAAACACGCTCCCGACTATCTTAAGCTCTCCCACCGACTTGGAGTTCTTCTCCCCTTCGTAGGTGGTTGAAAAGGTGTAGGCTACTTCCACATTCTCCCCAGTTACCTTAACATTGTCGAAATTTATGTTAAACCTCATGTTGGCTATTGCTTCATCTGCTGGCCTGTCTGCCTCGACCCTGCTTATTCTAATTCCGGTGATCATATTATCACTTACTTACTAACACATTGCCTGCGCAAGTATATATAGATTTCGCGATCCCTCGGAAATTACCCCTCTTTTGATGAAAGAAAATACAATTTCCGTTAGGAAATATTTAATAAGTAACATGCGCAATGTTTGTACGGGATAGGGTTTGTATGCCTAACAGAACCATATTGAACAAATATGGACTTTTTGTTTCGCACGTGCACAAGGTGCTAAAGAAGCGCGAGCATACGCTAGAGGACGCGGAACTAATAAACAAGGCAAGGCTGATAGCGACTCTTTCGTCCAATCATTCGTGGCGCGTGCACAGGTTCATACACAACAAGGACGTCCTTGACAAGGACGCGATAAACAAGGAGGTCGTTTCCGCTTTCACGAACGGATGGAAGGAGATCGGGGAGAACGACATAAAGGAGGTCGTCAATTCAAAGATAGACCCCCGGTCGCTTTCGTCAGTGCTCCAGTACACTCTGGACAAGGAGGGGCGCAAGAGGTACGGCGAACTCCTGCCGAAACTCAAGGAGGAGTTCGTTGACGGCATGGAGCCGATCGAGAACAGGGACCAGTGAAATTTCCCGGCGGCTTGGCCGCACCTTACTCATAAATACCTGAGCCGTGCCTATCTATTAGGGCACGTGGCGCAACTTGGATAGCGCGCCTGGCTTCGGACCAGGCGGTTGCGGGTTCAAATCCCGCCGTGCCCGAGGAAAAAATCGACGACAGAGTCGGGTCCGACTCCGAGGGCCAAGCGGCGGAAGCCCAGGGCAAGGCGGGTCCGCTGATCAAAACTCAATAGAACACGATAACATAAGGGGTTGGGCCCCTTTTCAAAAGTCAATAAGCCTTGTCGTGATGCTCGAGGTCATAGAATTCAAGTTTCTTTTCGCTCTCATTTATCCTATAAAGCAAGACAAAACTTCCGACATGCACGCGCCACGAGCCTTTCAAGTTGGAAGTCATCGGCTTCGCCATTCTAGGATTCTGGCATAATTCGTCGATCCTCTTGCCTATGCGCTCATAAGTAAGCCTGTCTTTCTTCTTCATGTTCGCTAAAATCTTGCTCAATTTATCCGAGAGCAAGAACGCGTACAAATAATCATCTCAGCCCATGGACCTGTCAAAATCAGCGAAATTCTTGTAAGTGACCATCTTGAGCTTGCCGCTCTTGAGTTCTGCCAACAGCTTCTCCGCCCTCCTGATAAAGCTTCTCTTCATCTTGCTTTCCGGCGGATATTCCTCCTCCACCTGTATTTGCACAAGCATTTCCAGCAGGCTGGTGATTTTGTCCAGTTTCTTATCTAATCTACTTTCACTTTGCTTCTGAATCTGAATTGTGCTCGTCTTCATCTTTACCACTTATTTTTCTTGGCAAGTTCATTGAGCAATTCAAATGAGTTGCCCTTTTCATATCAGTTGAGCCCAGGTTTACCAGCCGAAGCCAGTAACCCTGGGGATCCTATGATATATTACTATTAAGACACATTTATATGCCTTTTTAGACGAGAAAACTCACTTTGTATCACCGTCAAAAAGAACGCTGAACCGCGCATTCAGCCTCTTGCGGAGATTGTATGTGTTGGCGAAACTCGCGTAGGCCAGCCAGCCCTGTAGTCGGGCGTGTGGCTCCTAGACTCGCATTCCATGAACTTGGTTCATGTCTGGCGGCATTACCTGCCACCAAAGTCTAGGCATAGATAGTTGGGCGTTCACTCTTTTATTTCTAACGCTCCGATGAGTTTCTTTATCGACTCCAACTTATCTGGTTGGACCACCTGAGAGAGATTCGC
>CABMGC010000063.1 GCA_902385515.1 uncultured archaeon | reverse complement strand
GCGCTTTTCACATACTTCGCCGGCGACAGGGTCGTGCTGGCGATGTCCGGCGCAAAGGAGGCGGATCCCAAGCAGTACCGCGAGCTCTACGGCATAGTCGAGGGCCTGGCGCTCGCCTCGCAGATACCGATGCCCAAGGTATACGTGATAGCTGACCCGAGCCCCAACGCCTTCGCAACGGGCAAGAGCAGGAAGGCCTCGGCCATAGCCGTCACGACAGGCCTGCTTGCGATCATGGACAGGCACTAGCTTCAGGGAGTGCTTGCGCACGAGACGTCGCACATAGCCAACAACGACATACAGTTCATGATGGTCGCGGTGGTGTTTGCAGGGGCGATAGGCCTCTTCGCCGCCGCTCTAAGGAACGTCCTATGGTTCGGGGCGGGCGACAGGGACAACAGGAACGGCGGGCTCATGCTGGTCGCGATAGCCGTTGGAATACTCGCTCCACTCATAGCGCTCCTAGTCAGGCTGGCGATATCGCGAAAGAGGGAGTACATGGCGGACGCGAACGGCGCGAGAATGATAAGGGATTCCGCGTCGCTTGCCAAGGCGTTAAAGAAGATAGAGAAGTACTCAGATAATCCGAACACCGCGCCCATGCAAAACGCGAACGAGATAACCGCGGCGCTGTACATCTCGAACCCGTTCAAGGCGGAGAGCGTGATGAACCTGTTCTCAACCCATCCGCCGCTCAAGGACAGGATAAAGAAGCTTGAGCAGATGTACTGAAAGCCGCTGTGAGCAATTTTAAGCCTTGCGGACGTGATACTTTGTTGGGAGTAAAATGAACGCAATCGTCAATTCTGCAGATATAGCTGTTAGGGAGCTGGTCTGTCTCCTCCGCACAGGTAATGCCGCATGTGGCACGCTGAAATACGCTCCCACTAACGAAGAGTATCCTACGATGGCATACGTCTATGTAGTGGGCAGGGACGCGTCTGGCAAATATTCGACAAACTGTGTGATATCTTATGATAAAGACGGGAACGCCGAGATATTCCAAAATTCGGAAGGAGCAGGGTGGCATGGCAAAAGGACCGAATTGCATCCAGAGCTACAAATGAATCTCACCGACAAGGACACGGTTATCCTTGACGATGACGCTGAAAGCCCGGCTGGGCGCCTGGCCATCAGAAATCCTCCGCCCCTTTCGGCGGACGCGGTGGCTTGGCTGCTGCCACATATCGATAAGAGAGCGTCGAAAATACCGCGTTTGATATAGTAGGCATCTGCGTGTGGTCTGACCCGAAGGCATCAGGCAGTCGCGCTCTTCACTTTTCCCGAGGCGAAAAGCCTTGGCATCTCCTGCCTTACGAGGAACGCCTCGTCTCCGACCTCGACAGGCATCGCCGATGCGAGCTCTAGTTCAAGCTCCTGAGGGCCCACTTTAGTTACGACACAGTCGCTGCGGGCGAAGTTCATCACGAAACGGTACGTCGAACTCTCGAGAATGGTCTCCTTGGCCGCAGGGCTGGCCTTGTAGTCCAAGACCAGCTTCTTCGACCTGCGGACCGGCGCGCTTGTGAGCAGGTCTCCCTTGCCCATCTCGTCATCGCCTATGTCCTTTAGCGAAAGGCCGACCCTCGTGCCAACGTCGGCCGACTCGACGTCCTCGTCCTGGCTCTGAATCGACCGTACCATCACCTGTTTCCCCGACGAGTGGCACATCTTGTCGTGCGGCCTTACCACGCCCCGCGTGACGACGCCGAGGGCCACGGTCCCTATTCCCCTGACCGGGAACGACTTGTCGATGTCGACCCGCACTCCCTCGCGGCTCTGCGCGGGCGCGTCGTGAGATATTATTGAGGCCAGCAGCCCTTCGCGCGGCACGATCTGGTAGTTGGACATGTGAACGCCCTTGAGCAGGCCGCTGACGTCGTTGTCGTCCGTCAGCAGGAGCTTCTTGTTTAGAAGGGACGCCGCGACGAACGCCTCCCCGAACTTCTTGTCTACGTTGACCGTGCTTAGCACGATCTTTGAGGCCATGAGCAGAGACTCCGCCAGCGCGTGCACCTTCTCGTCGTCCTGGCTGGGGAACATTGCGACTATTATGTCGTTCTCGAACTTCCGGTTGTAGTATGTGATGCTTTCCGAAGAGCCTTTCTTCCCTATGAAAGATGCGAGGTTTTCATCCACAGGAATAGCGATGACTATGTTCATGATACTACCAATAATGATTCGGGTAATACCATTATTAAGAATTTGTTTTGATAAGGATTAACGGAAGATAGCGTGAAGTACAAGTTCGATGTGAAGACGCAGTTTGCCTACGGCCTCGTGACTTTCGGGGTCGCCTTTGCGATACTGTATTTTGCAACGCTGCGGCCTGACGTCATCGCCCCTGCGATAGCCGGCCTCGCGAACTTTGCCCTTTCAGGGTACTACACAAATTCATCAAGGTTTTGCAGGTGATTGGACGGATTTCGGGTTCTTGAAGTGGCTAGAGCATGCCGGATTCATGCTTACCGCCAACGGAAGGACTGCGTACATAGACCCGTTCAGGCTCAGGGACGATAACGAGCGGGCGGATCTGATATTCATAACCCATCCGCATTACGACCACCTGAGTCATGAGGACATAGACAAGATTGCCGACAAGAACACCAAGTTCGTTGCGCCGAAGGACGCAAAGGACAGGCTCGAGAAGGGCGACGTGAAAGAGGTGCTGTACGTCGATCCGGGAAAGTCATACGCGTACGGGGGCCTAAGATTCAGGACTGTGCCGGCGTACAACGTGAAGCCAGACCGGCTTTCGTTCCACCCGCGGGCCAAGGGGTGGGTCGGATACGTCATAGAGGCGGACAACGCGAAGGTCTACCACGCAGGCGACACTGACCTTACGCCGGAACTCAAAGGAGCGGATGCCGACATCGCGCTCATACCCATGGGTGGCACCTACACCATGGACGTCAAGGAAGCCATAGAGGCCGCGAACTCTATGAAAGCCAGGAAGGTTGCGCCCATGCACTACAGGGAACACTACGGCAGGAGCGGCTACAAGACGGCAGAAGCGACGTTCCTTGACGGGGCGAAGAACGGAGTCATACTCGACCAGGTGCAGGCGCCTTATTTCCCAAAATGACCTCCAGCTTCTTTGCCAGAGCGAGTATTTCCTCCGGATCCATCTGGAAGACCCGCAGCTCGCCCTCCTGCATGCCTCTGATCATCTCGCCCAGCAGCTTCCTGCCCACGCCCAGGCGCACGAAGGAGTCAAGGACCGACGCTCGGACCGTCTTCTTCTTGTGCTGCATCAGCAGGTTTATCATCTCCTTCTCGCCGGAGGTGATCTCCCTATCCTTTGGCTTGATATAGAGTATTATCGAGTCCACCTTGGGCGCGGGGTTGAAATTCCCCCGCGGCACGTCCATTATCTTCGTCACGCTGAAGCCCAGCTGCGACATCACGCTGAGCCTTGAGTATTTCCTGCTGCCCGGCTCGGCCGACATGTGCTCGGCGAACTCCTTCTGCAGGAACAAAACCGCCTGCAGCCTGTGCTCTAGCAGGAAGTCAAGCACCCTGCTCGAAAGCCCGTATGGCACGTTGGCTATCATTATGTCGGTGTCAGCCAGCAGCAGCTCGTCGGCCGACGCGCTGAAAAAGTCCTTGTTTATCAGCGTGAGGTTGTCGTAGTTCAGCTCCGTCTTGAGCATCCCGAAAAGCCCGCGGTCTATCTCCACGGCGACGACGCGGTCGGCGCGCTCGCAAAGCTCCCTCGTCAGTATCCCGTAACCCGGGCCTAGCTCGAGCACGCGCTTGCCTTCGGCGTGCTCGGCCGCGACTATGGCCATCGACTGATTTGTAAGGAAGCACTGGCCGAGCGACTTCCTTGGCTTCATGAAAACCTGCCTTCTCCTTATCATCGTGGGTTCCTCACATAATTGCGGTTGCCATACCTATTTATTATGCGGGGATGAAAAGGGTATTGACATATTGGGATTTGATGAGAGCGCAGTCCTCTATTGAATTTCTTTCGACGTACAGCTTCCTGTTCATAATTCTCGGAGTAGTCATGAGCCTGGTCGTTTTCATCGCGGCCAGCGCGCAGGCATCGATAGTGCAGTCGCAATGCAGCGCGTTTTCCGGGCCCGCATGCAACTTCGTCTCGGCGTACTCGAACAGCCTGAATGCCTACTCGCTCATAACGCTCTCTCTGACCAACTCGCAGAGCGTGCCGATAAACATAACGAACGTCTCCGTCAACATCCAGAGCGCGAACGCCATAGGTTCCTGCGCCCCGCAACTCCTCTACCCCGGGCAGGAAGCCACGTGCGCGATAAACATGACAAGCTCGCCAAGGCAGGGAAGCACGCTGCAGGGCTACTACGTGCTGAACGCAAGGTACTGCAACGCGGGCGTATCGCGCATATCGGGCGGCGGCTGCGCAAACAACAACGCCGCGACCAGCGAAAAGGTGACGTACCGCGGATACTTCTCTACGGGCGTGACGGCGAGCAAGGTGGCCGTCTTCAGCGTGGCGGTTATGAAAGGACCGCCTGGCCTGAGCCTCATACCCTTCAACAAGCTGACGCCCGTGTCGAGCAACACGCCGGCCGTTCCCTTGAACTTCACGATAGTGCAAAACGGGGACTGGCTCGCGCGCATGAACGCGACCAGTTTTGGCTATGCCTACAACAGCACCAATGCGATAGCGCAGGGGTGGTTGGCGGGCAATCACATCGGATATGCCACGCTGCCGTTCCCGCAGACAGTTTCCATGCTTCAGAGCAGCAACACCGCGTGCACTAGTTCGATGATGTCGTTCGCCAGCACGGTGGTCTACCTCAATTCCAACGCCGTACCTGCCGTGACTGTGCAAGCCAGCGGGGCTACCGCGGTATACTACGCCAAGGCCCAGCCAGGCCTTGCGGCAAACGTCGTCTGGTACGGTGCCACAGACAGCGCGGCATGGAGCCCGCAAGCCCCCACCACATATGGACCTACGGCACTGACGTCGATGGCAAGCAGGGGCCTATACTATGTCGTAGTGGCCTGGGCCAACGGCTGCGGAGGGGCCGGGAGGGGCCAGGCCATAAGCGTCAGCGGGCTGCCCGCATAGTGATCGCATGCGTGAGGGGCGATCCGAATTTATTGAGACTTATCTTATCACCGGCATACTCCTTGCCGCCGCGATGATTTTCATCGCAGCGGTATCGAATGGCGCGGTTCCGTTCAGCTCGTCTTCGATATGGCAGGGGCCCATCGCGCTTCCACCCTCCGCCGAGACGACGGCCAATCCCGCGCAGGCGATCGTGATGCCCAGCCTGAAGGGCAACATAAGCAGCCTGTCAAATCCGACGGACACGCTCTTCAACCCGGCGACGAACTCAATTTACGTGCTCAACAGGGCGGGCGACTCCGTGTCGGTCATAGATCCGAGCTCCGACAAAGTGGTCGCGAGCATACGCGTGGGCTCGCGCCCGAACGGGATCGCGCGGACGGGGGACGGCAGCCGCGTGTACGTGATGAACCTGCTAAGCAATGACGTGTCGGTCATTGACGCCCGCTCGAACGAGGTGGTGCAGACGATAAGGGTAGGAAGCATGCCTTGGGGAGTCGCCGTCTCTCCAGACCAGAGCAAGGTGTACGTCGCGAACTACGGCAGCGGCACAGTATCCGTAATAAATTCTTCCGCGGGGGCGGTTGAAAGCACCATAGGCGTCGGGCAGGGTCCGATAGGACTGGCGTTCGCGCCGGGCGACAGGTACGCGTACGTGACAAACAGGGGCGACGGCACAGTTTCTGTCATCGATATCGAAAACGGCAGCGTTGCAAAGGTCATTCCTGTCGGCTCTGCTCCGGACATCTCCATGGCCATTACGCCGAACGGCTACGCATACATCCTTAACAGGGGCGGCAACACCGTCTCCTTGTTGAACCTGACTTCGAACGAGGTGACGGGCAGCATCACCGTGGGGCTCGGCCCATACGGGATAGGCATGCTCGGCGAGTACGCCTACGTGCTCAACAGGGGCGAAAGCACTATTTCCGTGATAGACACCAGCAAAAATGAGGTCACCAAAACCATCACAGTGGGAAGGGCGCCCACCGGAAGCGTGTTCACCGAAGACGGAAAGTACATGTACGTCACGAATCTTAACGATAGCACGCTGTCAATCGTGGACCTGCGCGAGGGCAGGTCCGTGGACACCATCAAGGTGGGCGCGTCCCCTGTCACAGTAACCCTGGTGCAGGGAGACAGCAAGGCGTACGTCACGAACGAAGGCAGCAACACCATTTCCGTGATCGACACCGGCTCGCTCGACTGAAAGTCATGCGTTGACGGACCTTTTCATGAAGGACTTGCCTATCGCCGCGATGTTCTTGAAGTTCTTCAGCTGCATCCCTGCATCATCGTCGGAATTGAACACCATTATGTCCACGTGCTGCGCGTAAGCTATGTCCAGTACGTCCTTCGTGTCAGGGTCGTTGAGGGCAGAGTCATTCACCATCACCACGCCCGCCTGGTACGCCTCGAGCGCCTCCTTCACATTTTCAGTGCCGAAGTAGGACGAGCCGAAGCCAAGGCCCCCGAGGAACGTGTTGAGCGCCTCGAACTCCCGCTTTATCTTCTCGCCCTCGAGCAGCTTCGAGACGGCGTCGCTCTGCATCGCCTCGCGTATGCCCGACCTTTCGGCGTCGCTGGCGCTGGCGTATATTATCCTTTTTTCCATCGTTGCGCCCTTCGCCTCAAGGTATCTCTTGAAATCGTCCTTTGTGAATCCGGGGCCCGCCACCACCACCAGGTCTATCGGCATGCCGTTTATCTTCTTCGCTATCTCCGCGAAGTACCCGTCACGGGTCTTCTCGTACTCGGCCGGCTTCATCTTCTTGCTCAGATGGCTGTACATCTCTGCCACGATCTCTATTCCGTAGCCCTTGACGTAGGCGAAGCTCGCCTTCTCGTCGTCGACAGCGACCACCCCCAGCTTTGGCTTTTTTGAGTCGAGCACGGCCTGCCTTATCATTCCCAGCACGTACTCCTTCCACGCAGGCTTCCTTATCACAAGGCTGTCGCCGGCCGAGAGGTTTATCGTGTGGTAGCTGCCCATCCGCACGTACTCGGCCGGCCTGCCTCCCAGTATCTTCCCGGTGAGCCTGAGGGCGAAAGAGTTCTTGTCTATCTCCACCTTCTCGACCTCGAGTTCGATCACGACCTCCTTCTGCTCTCCGACGTCGCCTTCGGTGGGCCTGAAGCGGCGGTACGTAGTGGCAGTGACGCCGTCGCCCTGGCCGATTATCCTAGCCAGCAAATAAAGGTCGTCGAACGATTCGGGGACTAGCTTCAGCTCGTTGGTCGAAGGATTGAATCTGATTACTTTCATTACACTCTTGCCTATTGCCCCATCGTATTCGCGCCGGAGCCGCGCCTTACGCCGGCACATCGCTGCCGCGCGCAATTCTATTCTTCAGGCAACCGATAAAAATGTATGTTGAGAAAGAGTATCATGATCGAGCAGCTAGCGCTGGGCATAATCGGCCTGACCTCTGACGCCATAACGGCATTCATGGGCCAGTACGGCTACGTCGCGGTCTTCGTGCTCATGGCGCTCGAGGCGGCGTCCCTGCCGATACCTAGCGAGGTGGTGCTGCCGCTGGCAGGCTATCTGGGCGCGACCGGCGAGCTCGGCATCATCGGCAGCTTCATCGCGGCCATCGCCGGAAGCATTCTGGGAATGACCGCCGACTACTACATCGCCTACTTCATAGAGAAGGACGTCGTGTACAAGCACCTGCACTGGTTCCACATAAAGCGCGAGAACGTGGAGGCATTCGACGCCTGGTTCAACGATAACGGCAGGTTCACAGTCTTCATATCAAGATTGCTGCCAGTGGTGAGGGGGCTGATAAACTTCCCCGCCGGCTTCGCGAAGATGAGACTGAGGGATTTCTACATCTACTCGATAGCCGGCGCGGCCATCTGGACGGCGCTGCTCATGGGCCTTGGCTACTACGCGCACGGGCTAATAGATCAGAACGTATACTACCTTACCATAGCGCTGGCGGTATTCGCGATAGCGCTTTACGCCCTGTACAAGTATGTGATGAAAAAGATACTCCTCGAGATAAAGAGGAACAAAAAATGAGCGGCCTCGGTCAGAAAGGACGCTCGAAAGAAGCGCCGAAAAGCTTAGCTGAGATTACTTGTCCGCCTTCTTTTCAGGCTTCTTTTCCAGTTTTTTCTCCGGCTTCTTGTCGGTCTTCAGTATGTAGTTCTTGACCACCTTCACCACCTGGTCTATCGCCTTCTTTATGTCCGCCTCTGTCTTTGCCCCGGTGCAGATGATCTTGCCGTTCTTGAAGAGAAGGAGCGCGACCTTGGGGTTCTTTATCTTGTATATTGCTCCAGGGAACTGCTCGGGCTCGTAGTCGACGTCAGGCGACGCCTTGGCTATGGCATAAAGGTCCAATTCCACTCCAAGATCGGCGCTTGCCACGATGTTTTCTATCTTGAACTGCGGATGAAGTAGTACTTTGTTTGCCATACCTATCGGATTCTTATAAACATGAAAGGTATTTATATGTTCTCGGTTTACTACTATATACAATTTTTACTGGTGTTTTAGAATGACCGAGAGATCACACGGCTTGTTTTCAGGAAGGACAAGGCATCTAGCGAGGCATCACAAGCCGGGCAAGCTGACGATAGGGCAGCTTCTTAAGAGCTTCAAGCCGGGGGACAAGGTCACCATAGTCCAGAAGGGCAACTTCAAGGACATACCCCACCCGAGATACAGGGGAAGAGTTGGAGTAGTCGTGGAGAAGAGAGGAGGCTCCTATGTGGTCGATGTGAAGCTAACTAAGAAGACCACGAGGACGCTCGTTGTACCCCAGAGGCACCTCGACAAGACCTCGCCTTCAGTGGCCAAGAAGGCCACGGCGTAAAGTCTATTTTTATTTTACTTCAAGGAATCGGGAAGAATCAGCTACCTGTCTCTCGGAAAGGTCAAGTTTCCAGTCAGGGCAACCTAAGTCGTATCAGTTTCGTCAGACATCCCAAAATACCTTGAACAGGATGAGAATGCCAGATACTTAAGCGTTCCCTGCGGGAATCACTTAGCGTACTAGACGAATCAGGATCTCCGCAACTAATGCCTGATTGCCTCATCAAACGGGAAGTTGAGCGCTTCTTCCTGCGCAGGCTTCCACAAAGCCGCCACGTGACCTCCGATTAGCCTTGGATTCCAACCGATGACACTGTTGTTTCGGGGGATGATGGCATGGGGCCAATCAGTCTTAGTGACGGAGTCCGAGACATGGACGTAATCTCTCAAGGAAAGGCTAGGGACTTTATCCTTGGATAAGTAACTCAAGGATATATTGGTGGCGTCCTCTGCCAGTTTTTGGCGGATTATCTCGTAGTATCCAGTTTCTGCAGGTAGCGATCCATCGCGCGCAACCAAAACCATCTCCGACCCATTTACGCTGTTGCGGAGCCTAGTGTAATCGAATACGGTCTGGAGCAGATTTGCCTGCTCGGCGAAGGCCTCCTTCAATACCGCAGGCAGTTCAGATGGCCTGACAAGTTCAGGTAACACCTGCACTTTCTGGAAATCTCGCATAATTACTGAATTGGCAGAGGTTTGCATCGTATTACATGGACTATGTTATTTTCGGCCTATATATAGATATTTCTTGAACTGTTCAGAACGCAGTTCCAGAATCACTTCGCGTACTGGGGCCTTGTCAGCAGGTAGAACCTGCTGTCTCCCTTGAGTTCCGCTATGACTCTCTCGGTCAGCAGCTTGACCGGATCCTGGAGCAGAGGCACCCTCTTGGATATGTCCTCGAAGCTCTCGAAGTTCTTCTCCTCCCTTGCGGCGAGGATCGACTTGAGGTGCTTCTTTCCGACGCCAGGAAGCAGCTCCAGCGAGTGCATCCTGATGTTGAGCGAAGACGCGCTGTTGAACAGCGCCACGAACCTCGGCTCGTTGCGCTTTATTATTTCATATATCGCGGTTGGAAGCTCTCCCTTTGCCACCTCTGTCAGGTCCGCGTACATTACCCTTGACTTTATAAGCGCTATCTTGTCGCGCTCGCCCTTGCCGAGATAGACCCGCTCCTTTAGCTTTATGTCCGAGGTCTTTGGCACGGCCTCGAGAAGGGTGAACCTGTTGTCTCCGAGGAGCTGCACCAGGGGCTCGGGGTTCGGCGAATAAGACTTGCCCGTTGGCAGATAGTCGAGCACTATGGCGTATTCCTCGAAGCTGTCATGAAACTGGTCTTGTGAGTACATCTGCATCCCTCTGAAACGTCCTGGGACGTTTACTTGCCCCGGTGGCTATCCACTACCTCCATCATCTTCCTAACGTCCTCTTCCTCGAAGTTCTTCTTCTCGCGCACGAGTATGTGCTTGAGCTGCGCGAGGTCTATGGGCATCACGTCGGATATCTTTATCGCCGTGGCCTCGTTGACCCCGAGCGCCTCGAGCTCCTTCCTGGCCTTCTTCGCGCTTTCCAGGCCTATGCCTGAGAACTTCGTTATGTGATCGTAAGCCATCTGCTGCTCGTACCCGAGCTCGCCGGCTTCCTTTCTTTTTTCAAGTATTACTAGTGCCTCTGCTGCCGATACCGGCTTTTTTCCTGCTCCGTTCTTTCCTATCATGTCTGCACCAGAGAGTTCTAAGGTTTAAAGCAATTTAAAGCTTTTGTATGCGACGAAGCCCGCAGAAATGGCGCGGCAGCGGAGCGCTTGCAGGGCCTGCCCTTGATGCGGAAAGGTCAGCTTGGGGCGTACACCTGCCAGCCGAACTCGGTCCGATTTATGCGATACGATGCGTTTATGGCGGCCATGATTGCGGGATAATAGCCGAACCTGCCGCCCCCAACTGGAAATGCGATCGTAGCGAACCTCTTTGCCCTGATGTCGGACGCCATTTGCGAATCATTCCAGAGTCCCCTCTGCTGCATGACCCAGAACATGCTCGGCTCAAAGAGCACGGCCTTGTCCGCCGCCACCGCTGCGGCGGGATCCTCGACGAGTATCTGGCCGGTCACGTTACGCAGGTTGATCCCCACCGAAGACGCGTTCGATATATGGAACGGATACGCCATCCCATAGTAGGACACGTTCGACACCATGAACAGCAGTGAACCCATCACGCATGCCGCGGCCAGGGTCTTCGCCTTAGCGCCTGCGCGCCCGAAGAACTCCTGCGCGCCAGAGGCCGCGGCGACGCAACATAGCGCCAAAAACACTACGAAATAATTATCGGACGCTCCTAATTTCGCGGCGCTGGCTACGTAAATCACGCTCGACATCGTCGCCAGCGAAATGAGAGACTTAGCGTTCCTCGTGATGTAATACAATACAAAGAAAAGCATCGGCACGAGCCAGCTTTCCAGCAGGAAGACGAAGAGCATCCATGGAAGCGCGCCCAGGTCTAAAGGCGTAATTAGCGGCAGGATGAAAACAGAAAAGAAGAATCTCCCGCCGGTGAATGCGCTGACGGCCACAATGAGCGGAATCGCTATCGCGAGATAGCATGCGACGAACAGCTTGGCATCGGCGAGCCTCTCGTTCAGCGCAAGATATGCGGCCATCGCGCAGAACAGGATGGCCGAGCTCTGCCAGAAGAAGAGGCTGACCACCATGGCCGCGGCCGAGCAGGCCACGCGCCCACTGCGTTTTTTTCCTTCGCCGCTTTCCAAAATAAGGCATATTGCCAAAAGGTCGAACAGCAGCTCGGGCATCACCGGCCTGCACGACGCGCCGAGCTTCACTATCAGGTAGGACGACGCGAACAGCAGGGGCGCGATAAGGGCCAGGGCGCGGCCGCCTTTCGTCACCTTTCTCGTGACAATGTAAAGCAGGGCGAGGTCCACGAGCGTCGCGGCGAGCGTTATGAGCCTCTCATAGAAATAGGGCTGGCTTACGGGAAAAGCGTAGTTGAGCGCGTCCATGATGAGGTAGAACAGCGGCGGATAGTACGTCATGACGTACGGATACGTGGCGAAGCTCTTGTAGAGCACGCCGAGCCCCGAGTTCGATACGACGGCGTCGCTGTAGTCGAAACTGTACGGCCATGATGGCCTTTCTAACGCAACGAACAGGCTGAATGCCGAGGCCAAAATAAGGCAGAGCAGGACGAGGGCCAGTGCGGTCCTGTTGATTTCCGGCCTCATTTGAATCCCGTACGATGCACATACCTTGGCGGCCAGCGAATAAGAACCCGATGGAGCTGCCGCAATCCGCATTACGCAGGATCTCGGGCTAGCAAAAACATTTTAAATACCGGCTCGCAATACCATTGGTGCTTTTCTGGACGCGAGCAACGCATACAAGGATATCCTGGCAGAGATGAAGAAGCACATCTCCGGAAAGGAGGACACCATAGAACTCATGTTCATAGCCATGCTCGCCAACGGGCACGCCCTGCTCGAAGGAGTCCCGGGAGTGGCAAAGACGACGATGGCGAAGGCGCTCGCCAGTACGGTGCAGGCGGACTTTCGGAGAATACAGGGCACGCCGGACCTCGTTCCAAGCGACATAATAGGATACACCTACCTTGATCAGGCGGACAACTCGGTGAAGTTCAACAAGGGACCCGTCTTCACCAACATGCTTCTTGTGGACGAACTCAACAGGTCCCCTCCGAAGACGATGAGCGCGCTCCTTGAGACGCTTGAGGAGAGGCAGGTAACGGTCGGCGGGACCACGCTGCCGCTGATGAAGCCGTTCATAGCCTATGCCACGCAGAATCCGCTGAAGGTTGAGGGCACCGAGCCCATACCGAAAGTCCTTGCGGACAGGTTCCTTATGAAGATAGACGTCGACTACCCGAGCATGGAGGAGGAGCAGGTCATGCTTCGCATCAAGGAAGGCGAGGAGAAGGTCGAGGTGAAGAAGATAATCGACACCAACGCCATAATCGACATGCAGGGGCAGGTCAAGGGAGTGGAGCTGCCGGACGACGTCGCCAAGTACATCACCCAGATAGTCGACGCGACGAGGAAGGACATACACGCAGTAATGGGAGCGAGCCCGAGGGCCGACCTTGCGTTCATGTGGGCCGGCAAGGCCAAGGCGCTGATTGAGGGCAGAAAGACGGTGAGCAGGGACGACATCAAGTTCCTGGCGAAGCCAGTGCTGAGCCACAGGATAGCAGTGAGGTCCACGGGGGGCATAGGCGTGCACGGCATAATAGATGGAATAGTGGCCACGCTTGGCTGAACCCGGCAGCTCAGCGAAAAGATATTTAAATAGTGCATTTCATTATAATTCAATGGTTGTTTCCATGAACATGAACAAGCTAAGATTGATGGTTTACTTACTGGTATCGATGGGGATGGTCTCTTCTGTGCTTGCACAGTCTGTCTCTCTGACGGGTTCTCTTTCGTCACAGCTTTGCGCCATAGTGGGCATGGTCAGGACAATAGTGGGAATACTCGCTATCGCGCTGTTCCTTATAGGAGGAGTCCTGTACGCGGTCTCGGACTTCCTGCCTACGAACCTTGAGTTCAGAAAAAGCATGATCGGATGGGCTACGGCGATGATTATCGGAGGCCTCATAGGACTGGTGATTGTCATAATCGCGCAGCCTGTGATCCAGCTGGTAGAGAACGTCGGCTCTTCTGCAGGCGGCGCCAGCGGAATCGGAACGTGCTGAAAGGCACGTTGCCGATTTAAGGCAGTTGGTCGCAACAGATATCCATGCGACTGGACAACGGCAGGATTCACTACGTGGAGCTGTTCGTTGCGATGGCACTGATGGTGCTATTCGCTAACGGCTCCACATTCCTGTTCTTCATTTCTGAGCAGATCTCGCTGCTCGGCCTATTTCTGTTTTCTCTTATAATCGCCCACATACTTGCTTACGTGCTGGTGTACGAACGCAATCCCAGCGCGCGATGCTCCGCTTTCCTGCACATCACGTTCGCCCTTGCAGTCATAGCGTTCGTCGCGGCTATCGCCTCTGACGGCGGCCTTGCCGCGGCGCAGCTGGTGAGCATCGCGCGCTTCTGCTACTACTCAGTGGTGTACTTCGTCGTATTCCTGCCCATCTTCTTCCTGACGATGGTCGCGGCCTACTTCATCAGGGTGAAACGCGACTACCGCACGGCAGCCATGCTACTTCTCGTCGCCCTGCTCCTTTTGGTGCTGTTCTACGCGTCCAACTTTTTCCTTAAGAGCTACGGGGCGGATGACGAGGAGTTCCTGACCCTTGAGAGCGTCAAGATGCTGCTCAACGGAACCAACCCGTACGCAACATCCGTGGCTGGCGCGCTGTACGGAAACGTCACGCAGATCGGAGCGTCCGTCACCACGCTCAACACGGTGATGGGCACGATGGACTACCCGGCGCTCTTCTTTTTGACCTTCGTACCTTTCTACTTTTTGTCCGAGCCGAACCTCATAAGCCTCATGACGGTCGCCATGCCAAGGCAGGCGGTCGCGTTTCTTTTCATACTGCTCCTGTCCTTCGCGCTTCTGGTCAGGAAGGAGGACCTGCTCAGGCCCAAGCTCGCGCTGCTCGCGCTGCTCGTGCTCGCGGTGGTCTACGTCGCTTCTATAACGACGTTCCTTATGCTCGCGCTCGTCATCATATCCTACGCCAAGATAGGCTCAAAGTACGCGTGGCTGCCGCTCGGACTCTGCCTTGCGATACAGGAACAGCTGTGGCTGCCCGTGCTTTTCCTAGTCGCTTACTCGCTGGGCAGGCACGGAATCAAGCAGGGCATGCGCAACGCGGCCGGAGCGGGTGCGGTGTTCCTGCTGATAAACGCTTACTTCATAGCGCTCGGCCCGGGCGCCTATTTCGAGGCGGTGTTCTCGCCGCTTAGCAAGCTGCTCATGCCCATACAGCCCTCGCCGTTCGGGTTCCTGCTGATGGAAAGCTATCCGATACTCCTGTCCGCCTACTCCCAGCTTTTCATGCTCGCGGCGATCCTGTTCGCCCTGATAATCGCGTACACCAGGCAGAAGCGCCTCGTTCCAGTCTTCAGCCTGCTGACCCTGCTGATAATACCGCACGTGCTCATATCGTACTACGCGTTCTTCCTATTCTTCACGATGTTCGCTGCGTGCACGGACGACAGTGACAAGGGCCGCGGCGCGCTCACGAAGTTCTTTGTAAAGAACAAGCCCCTTGTCTACGGTGCCGCGGCGGCGATCGTGGTCGCTATGGCGGCGATAGTAATCGCATCGCACTCGGCGTACGCCAGGGACTTCGGTGTGACCCTGCACAACAATGGGCTCGTAGTGGACCCGGCGCATAACGTGACCGTATACACCGGCAGCATACGTTACGGCGGCAGCGGAAACCGCACGGTGTACCTCCTCGGAGTCGTCAAGGAGGGCATTAAGCTCGGAATGGTCGGCCTGTACAACAACAGCATAATTAACTCGACCCCGATGTGCGGCACATACGATTGCAAGATCAATACGAACTGGATGGTCCTCCGCGGAGGGGGCGCGGCCCAGAACATAACTCTTAGGCTCACATGGCCAAACGAAAGCAGGAGGATAGACTACGCCAGCATCGTCGTTTACGACGGCGAGTACTTCTACGTCGGTGACGGCATAAAGGCTTCCAATGGCTGACGCCCGCACCGCTTCCCACCGCCGTATTTTTTAATGTTGACGTGCATGAATATATGACCATTATGGGAAACGTCATCGTTGACTCATGGGACACTTACGTCGACAACATAAGGCTAGTCCTGCTCTTTTCAATACCGTTCATAATCGCATTCCTCATCCCGCTGTTTGCGCCGCTGCCGACCTACATAACGGGCGGGGCGATATTTCTCAGGAGCGCCAGCGTCTTTTTGAACATCAACGCGGTCGGGCTCACAGTCATAATAATATCGACCTTCCTGGCCCTCCTGTTCCTCAGCTTCGCGTTCGTTGCCATAAGCCTGATAGTCAAGGCAAAGAGGACCCACACCGGCCACGCAAGCGCGGTCCTAAGGGACGTCGAAAAGTACACGGGCAGGGTCTTTGCTATACTTCTGATATACGCGTTCGTGCTCATGCTCGTGAACATGCTGGGCTACTTCGCAAACCTGCAGGAGATAGTCACCCCCATAGTCGGCTTCTTCCTCTTCTTCGCGATATTCTTCGCCCCTACCGCGGTCGTCGTGGAGAACAAGAGGGTCGTTCCCGCGATAAGGCAGAGCGTGAGGCTCATGATGAAGGAGCCGCAGTACTTCGTCCTCTGGTTCCTGCTGATCGCGCTCGTCATAACTGTGCTCGATTTCGCGGCCATACACGTGGCGGGCGACCTGTCAAGCTACGTGCTTCTCATAATAAACTCGGTGTTCGTGCTGCCGTTCTTTGTCATATACCAGGCGGAGGCGTACATGAGGACCTTCTCCCTCCTCAAGCACTGAATGCAGCATATTTATAGCTGACGATTCTATTATGAAAAGAGTCGCATGAGGAGAAGTCTTTCGCTGCTTGTACTGATCTTTCTCATCGGCGCGGCGAAAGCGCAGTCCACCCCGTGCCTTACCGCCACGGTAACCACCCCGACCAGCGCGATAGCCGTATCGCTGCTTGCCCTCACGGTCTCGTTCGACGTCATCGCCATAGGCTACATACTCGGAAAGTTGTTCCCGGGGACGAAGATCAAGGACTGGGTGCACAAGGAGTTCTGGGAGGTCGCGAAGACCGCCATGCTCATAGTTGGAATCTACGCTGCGCTCACTTTCTTCGGCAATCTTGCCAGCGCAATAGCTCCGCCCGCGCTCATTAGCGGGGGAGGAGGCGGGCCTGCCGGGATGAGCGGCCTCGTGAACGGTGCGTGCTCCTACCTTTCGGGGGAGGCGGACTACTCGGGCAAGGCGCTCAGCTACCTTCTCGGGCTGAGCGAGGGGATCGGGCTCATAAAGTTCACCATGGTCGGCGCCTATGTGCCGATCGTGATCCCGCAGATACCTGTCGTCGCATTCAAGACCGGCTTTAACATGAGCATCTACTGGAATCCGATGCTCGAAGGCACGGCGACCCAGCAGTACCAGTCCATACTTTCGGACATGATATCGTTCGTCGCCTTCCCTGTGATACTGGTGACCGAGATGCAGCTAAGCGCGCTCCCGATACTCTTCGCGCTGGGCCTGGCCGTGCTGATACCTATGGGGCTGCTGCTCCGGTCGTTCCCGTTCGTTCGGGGGATAGGAGGCACGCTAATCGGCATAGGGGTGGGGGTCTCACTAATCTGGCCGGCGACCCTCGTGCTGTTCAACTATCCAGTCACAGCGGCGCTGCAGACCACTGCTGTGGCGCCCCCGACGGACATTGCGTGCACAGGCAGCTGGATCATCTGCGGGCTTGCCGGAGCCGCCTTCGCCGTGCTGAACGTGGGTACGGGAGGCGCCCTGTCGGCGGTAAACCAGCAGGCGGCGCTCGGCATGGCTTCCGCGGTCCTGAGCATGAATAGCATATATTTCGCGCTCAACGTGATACTCAACTACAGCTCGTACATGATGGTGCAGATGCTCCTGTTCATATTCGACATAGCGATAATATACTCCATATCCGAGTCGATCGCGAACATGCTGGGAGGCACGATCAGGCTGAGCCTTGGAGGCAAGATGAGGTTGATATGATGATGCCAATCGGACTCATGCTTCAGGCTTGCGGGTTCGCGCTCATAAACAGGAACGACTGGATAAGCATAAACGTGCTGGTCGTCCTGGCAGGCATCACCATAGGCGCGCTCATATTCGCACTGGCGAACTTTTTGCCTGCGGAAAAGAGGGAGAAGCTCCGCGGCACGGTGAGGTACGAGCTTATCGAGGGGGTCATAAGCCTGATAATAATCATCGCGCTCATAATGATCGCTGCGTTCGCCTGCAACGCGGGAGGGGCCCTGTTCGGCTACCCGGGCTATACCGACATCTTCAACGCGGCGGACAAGTACATGGGCAACCTTTTGTTCGTGAACGGCATCAGCCTTGTCGGCAACATGTACACCGTGACGCTGCAGTACAGCGTCGTCGCCGCGGTGTTCTCGCACCAGGCCCAGCAGCTCGGCGCGACGCTTTCCACGCCCCTGTTCTCAGACATAGTCGTGATAGTGTTCCCGGCAGACGCCAGCGCTTTCTTCTACAAGTTCGCATCGCTTTTCGCCTCGTTCTACGGCGGGATGCTGAACGCGTCGTTCGGGGGCCTGTTCATACTCTTCCTGGCGCTCCCCATAATAGAGGCGTCGGCGCTGACGGTCATAGCGCCTACCGCGCTCATAATGCGGTCGCTGTCTTTCATGGGACCGCAGCTGAGAAGGACGTCGAACCTCTTTCTGGCCATAGCCATAGGGTTCTACTTCGTACTGCCGCTCATGATCGCGCTGAACTCGTACATAGCGGGCTGCCTCAACATAAGCACGGGGCTCACGCATCCCGCGTGCAACTACCCGTACTTCACCCAGTACTTCGGCGGATACTCGCTGCCCACCATGTCGAGCTCGCTCCTAACGTCCGCGCCGTCAATGCCAATCGATTCGGGCGCGCTGCCCAGCTTCGTGACCGGCAGCTACAGCCTTCCGGTAAGCTATTACGGCTCAATGTTCTCCAGCCTCGGCAGCACCGTGCAGCTGCTCAGGCTGCTGCCTTTCGGCTACCAGGTGGCCGAGGAGTACGGCACGCAGGTAGCCGGATACCTGTTCCTGGGCATAGTACTCGTGGCCATAGACCTTGGCGTGACGGCCGGCTTCATAATGGGAATAGCCAAGGGCCTTGACTCCATCGCCAACCTTTTCGGCACGGGCCCGTTCTTCGGTGGTTGAATGAGAAACGCCATGCTCCTCGCAATGCTTGCGCTCGCGGCGCTCACCCCTATAGCCGCCGCGCAGGCCTCGTTCATAACGGAGAGCTCGGTGCTTAACGACTGGCTGCCGATAATATTCATAGCCGTGACTCTGAGCGTGACGATTACGGCTGCCTATTACCTGGCGGGCGTGATACTCAACAGCAACAGGATAAAGTCCAACGCCCTGAACGAGCTCGCGCAGGCGATAGGCACGGCCATAGTTACGGTACTGATCGTGTGCATACTGGCGTTCGCCGGCTCCGGGACTTTCTCGCTGGTGTCGCTCCTGTCGCCCAGCAGCATGAGCACCGTGTGCGGCCAGCTGGCGAGCTCGAGCATAACGATGCTCAACAGCAACGCGGCGGTCAGCGGTGTGCCTACTCCCACGAACACCATATGCGGCCAGATAAGCGCCATTTCGGGAGGTGGCGCCAGCGCGACCCAGCGCCTGGACTACGGCCTATTCGCAACCTATGTGGTCCTTGCGAACGTGACCAACCAGGCCGCGGACAACCTTAATTCAATGTACATATTCGAGGGCTGGATCGGCTATCTTTCGCAATTCACTTCGCATTCGGGCATCTGCACCCCGGTGGATTGCGCGATACCCGGCGCACCGACCGAGATAGACGTGGAATTTTCCTTCAAGCCGCTTGCCGGCTACGGCGCGCTGTCATCGATAACCGCACCCATCGAGGCGGAGGCGGGCCTGACCTTCTATCTGATGTTCGTGCAGCTTCTAGTCATTACGCTCTTCCTTCTCGCGTGGCCGTACTTCCTTGCGGTCGGCATAGTGCTGAGATCCACTTTCTTCACAAGGAGAATCGGAGGGCTTCTCATGGCCATAGGCCTGACCATCGTGCTGCTGTACCCGATAATGTACCTAATAGAATACTCGGCCTTCACGAGCACCAGCCTGACGCCGATAGGGGGCAACGTCATTCCGATGATGCCGCTTTATGAAAAGCTTGCCAGCGGCAACACCATAGTGTACGGCAGCAACGGAATAAACTTCTTCATACTGCCCAACGCGCGGGCGGTGATAGACCAGTACTCCTGCATGCCTCCGGTGGACCCTCTCACGGGCCAGCCCAACATACTCCTGGGCGAGGGCCTGTTCGCGGGCTCTTACCTCATACCTGGGGTCGGGCTCGGCACCGCGCTTATCAACAGCGTAGTTGGGCTCGTGGGCAAGCTTCCGGTCACGCCGCTGGACCTCGGCGGATGCTCCCCCGACAAGGCGATTGACGCCACGCTGGCGCTTACGAACATGTACGGAGTGGTCTTCGTCACAGGCGTGGTGCTGCCGCTGCTGAACGTGCTGATCGCCCTGGCCACCATGACAAGCATCTCTAAGCTGTTCGGCGGAGACGCGGATATATTAGGGCTGAGTAAGCTGATATAGTGATTTTATGAGGAACCTTGCGCTCGCAGTGCTCGTTTTCCTAGTGATCGGCGCGAGCGCGAACGCCAGTTCCATACTCAACCTGCCCGCAAGCTTCTGCCCGGGCATGTTCCCGAGCAACGGCCTGACCAACGGGATGACGACGTCGTTTTCGGCCGCGGGCACCTACACCGGCCTCCTCGGCATAGCGCTGCTCATAGTCCTCATGGTGTTTTCCGCACTTGGGATAGTCTACGCGTTCGGATACGCGCTCAACATGGAATCGCTGAAGGCCTTCACCCGCACCGAGGTGCCGGAGAGCGTCTTCAACGTCATACTCATATGCCTGGTGTTCTCGGGGGTTGCGTTCGCCGGAGGGGCGATAGCCTTCGTGGCAAACCTCGGCCTGGTCGGCATAGAGTCCATATCGTCCGGGTCCGCGGCGCCCACGATAGCGCCGGTTCCCATCACGTCGACGCGCGACATATACATAGCGATATGCAGCAGCTACATAGACCACGGCGTCAACGTGGCTCTCGATAACCTGCTCACGACGTCCCTTACAGCGTTCACGCTGAAATCCCTCATGACCTTCAAGGTGAACATGGCACCCAGCTGGTTCGGAGTCTCGTTCCAGCCGTTCATGGGCACGATGCCGATATCCAACCTCATCGCCATGCAGGCGGGCATGTTCGACGCGATGGTGGGCCTGCTGATCGGGGTGACCTTCATGCTCTACCTCATATACTCGATCTTCCCCCTGTTCCTTTACGTCGGAGTGCTGCTCAGGTCTTTCCCGTGGACTCGCTCGGCAGGAGGCGCATTCATAGCGCTGTTCATATCGTTCTACATAATATTCCCTGCGCTGCTGTACCCGTTCTCGCTGTACATGCAGAACGTCTACGCGGCGCTCGGCGTGAGCACAGGCGGGCCCGCGGGCTTTTCGCTCTACGGGATGCTTGCCGCGGCGCCTCTTAGCGGCATGGCGGGGGACGCGATGCTGGCCGAGATCAGCGGCTTTGCGCAAACGGTATCGTACACGGCCATACAGTTCCTGGGTTTGGTGATCGCGTTCGTAGTGGCGCTCGACCTCATGGGCTCGCTCGGAGACCTGCTGGGCGCTCCTTCGCTTAGCAGCGGCGCGCACGCCAACATGCTGCTCAAAAGGGTGATATGATGATCCAGGGCATAATGCTGCAAACGGTAACGCAATTCGTCACCTCTCCGTACATTATCTGGTTCCCCATAGTCATGATCGCCGCCCTGGCGATAATAGGCGTGCTTGCCATGATGTACATGCTCAGCACTTTCGCGGGCCGCGGCGATTTGCGCGCCTGGTCGCGAGTCAAGATATACGAGATCCTCCTTTCGGTGGTGCTGGTGCTCCTGTTCTTCGCCCTGGCGGTCACCCTATTTGGCTTCGACTTCAAAGGCCTGTTCGGTTCCGTCGGGCTTCTGCCGACCGCCTGCAAGGACGCAAGCGTCGCCACAGACCTTTTCTCGGTGGCCATGTGCAACCTCCACCAGTTCAACAACAACATACTGACGCTGAACTTCATGACGTACTATGCCGGGCTGAGCGCCACGTTCGTGCCCAGCCTGAAAATCAACGGGACCGCGCTGATAGAGCACCTGACATTGATACAGGGCATCGGGGTCGACGACACGCTCGTGCCGATCCCCGCTTTCGTCAACAACTTCCTCGGATACCTCATAGACATAATGTACAGCGCGTACGTGCTGTCGCAGGTCCAGCTGCTCCTGCTCGGCGCCTCGCTGCTGCTGTTCTCCCTGTTCATGGCGATCGGCCTAATAGCTAGGATATTCGTGATAACGCGAAGCTTCGGAGGTTCAATGATAGCCCTCGGGGCCGGGCTCGGCGTGGTGTATCCCCTCCTTGTATGCATGACGTACGGCTACGTCAACGTGGGCATGGACTACAACGCAGGGATATTCGTGACTTCGACAATGTCCCTGGCCATAACGACGCTAATTGTAAGCATGGTCCCCTTCTTCAGCGGCGCCGTGCTACCGATGGGGGTCGCGGCTTTCCAGCAGTGGCTCTCAGGAGTGCTCACCTACTTCGGCCTGGCTGCCGCGGGGCTGCTGTTCGTCCCGTTCCTCAATTTCGCGATAGTCGACGTGTTCGTGATAGACTTCTCCAAGGCCATCGGCGAGAAGGTCGACTTTATGAAACTGCTCACCAATGTCATATGAGGTAATCCGTTGCAAAAAAGAGTCGTGCTTTCCGTATTTGCGCTCTTCATAGCGCTCCTGCTGCACGCCAGCTGGGCGCAGAGCACGACCCACTGTGCGACGGGCGGCACGGCAAACGTGCTCGCCCCGTGGTACTGCAGCCAGATAAACCAGCAAGTCACCCAGGTCTGGCAGAATTGGGCGCCGATAGCGCTCATAACCGCGACTCTAGCATTCCTCATCGCCGCGCTGATATTCATGATAGGCATAGTCTTCAAGAACGACAGGGTACGGACCTTCGGGGTGGGCGAGATGTACGAGGCGATAGCGACTGCGCTGATCGCGGTCGGATTCCTGTCGCTCGCCGCGGTGGTTTTCGGGGTCATACCCGCGTTCACGATAGGCCCTATAAATCCCTACGATACGTCGCTTACGTACATCAGCAACACTGTCAACGCCACGCAGGGCGCGGTAAAGAGCCTGTACAACGTGATCATGATAACCAGCTTCTACGCGTCGCTGGACCTTTCAGTAGAGGTTTCCGGCGAAGCGTTCAGCCTGACGGCCATACTGAGCCCCTTGTCGCAGACAATAGCGCCACTTATCATATCGCCCGCGCAGACCATAAGCGGAATGCTGCTGGGAGGCCTGATGGTCCTGTCCGCCGAGTTCTACATGATACTGTTCTTCATGTACATAGCGATACCCGTTTTCCTAATACCTGGCATAATCTTCAGGGCCATACTGCCCCTTAGGGGCATGGGCGGAATGCTCATAGCCATAGCGATAGCATTCTACCTGGTGATGCCCTTGCTGTTCTCGGTTGCGTACTACTTCACGAACACGAGCACAATCGGGGCGCTCCAGGCTTCCGCCGCGGCCATCACCGCCCACGGTCAGGGAACCGGCGCCATAACGAACTCTGCCAGCCCCACCTCGCCGCTCGTAACTGACGTGACCGGACTGCAGAGCGTGATGGGCGGCTATTTCCTGTCCGTGCTCTTCTACCCTGCGCTCATACTTGTCCTCACGTACACATCGATGACTGTAATTGCGGACTTCATAGGAGGAGTATCGAGGAGGACGGGCAAGCTCATGATATGACGGCGCCGCGGATGCGAAGAGTATATATCTCTAACTTGCAAATATAAGTCGTGGTTTTTTGGCGACATCCTCGCGGTTCCTGTTCATGATCCTTATGGTACTGGCCGCCGCGCCGGTGCTGTTCGCGCTCCTGTTCAACTTCTCGCCAGTCATAAATTTCGTGCTTGTGATGTTTGCGCTGGTCTGCGACCTTCTCGCTTTTTCCACGAAGTACTATGCCGAGTTCTTCACCCCGTTCCTTCATGCGAGAGGCGGCATAGTCACGCTGAACGACAGCGAGGCGTTCACAGTAGCGCCGTCAGGAAACGCGATAATCGTCAGGAACGGCCAGAACATCTACGCCAGCGCCTTTGTGAAGATACCCTCGTACAGGTCCGCCACCGAGATGACTGAGGAGGAGAAGTCGAACTTTTCAAGGTCGTTTAGCAGGGTCCTGACGCTGTCCAAGGAACCGGTCAGGTTCACCGCGCAGCTCTACGTAATAGACAAGGACACGTACATAGAGAACATAAAGAGCAAGCTTAACGAGGCGGAGGAGAAGTACCAAAACATGACCATAGACAAGAGCGTCTCGAAGGCCGACAGCGAGAGGGTCAGGGGGGAGGTGACGATGTGGCACAACCTTTTCGACAACATAAACAAGACGAGATCGCACTCCCTTGAAGCGTTCGCAATGGTGACCGCGCCGGGCGGCAACGAAGAGGAGGCGATAAACATGGCGCTGCAGCAGGCTGACGAGATAGTCGCGGGGGCCAGCTCTACGCTGGGCATAAGCGCGAATGTCGTAGAGGGGCAGGAACTTCTGAAGTTCCTAGAGCCAGACTACATGATACCTGCAGTCACAATAAGCGAGCAAATGAGGGAGAGGACTGTCTCGAAGGAGATATAGAGGGAGAGCATGGACGAGAAAACGATGATATACCTTGCCTCAACCTCCGCGGTGGCGCTAATCGTCATCTTCGGCGCGACCTACTACGGCCCGTTCGCGCTGATTGCGATCGCGTTCGCGGTGCTGACCATAATACTGATATTCGTGATAAACTACGCCGACTTCCTCGTGTTCCCGCTCGTAACCAACATTTTCGGAATAAAGCTGGTTCCAGCAAAGAACTACTACATACCTAGGACTAACAACTGCGTCGTAAAATACGTGAACGGGATCTACTACGCGACTGGCTACTCTGCGGCCAACATATACAACTACGTGTTCGAGGCGGAGAGCGTCGACGAGGGAGAGGTCTCGAAGCTCACCGAAGCCCCAGAGAAATGGGAGAGGATAGTTATGAACGCCGGCTTCCCGTTCAGATTCAACATCGTCTGCGCCGCCGGAGACATCCAGAAGTTCAGGGACGAGCTGGAGGGCAAGCGGGGCGTAGTGGAGTTCCAGCTGTCGCACGAGATGGGCAGCTCATCGCCCAGCCAGCTCACTATAGACGACCTCCAGAAGAAGATAAGCGTGCTTGACGCGAGGATAGATCGGCTCTCGAGCGGCGAGAGGCCGGTCGACGAGATAATGTACATAGAGTCTACCGCCGTAGGGGTCAGCGAGAAGGAAGCGATGGACACGCTCACCAACCAGCTCAACCACCTGCAGACGCTGTTCGGCTCGCTCGACCTTAACATAACCAGGATCACCGGGAGGGAGGTGTACCACCTGTTCACGTTCAACTACGCACTGCCTGACAAGGACGTGATGTCGGAGATATTCAGCGCGCAGAGCTGACGAATAGGATATAAATTTATAGAGAGGATTCAGAACATGAGCCTGGTACGATTTCAGAACGTAATGAGCAACGAGCTGGCAAAGAGAACCATGTTCACAAGGCCTCCGGAGCCTCCGCAGGAATTTTTGCTCAACGACCCGTCCAACTCGGTCTTCATCGGCATAACCAAGCTGTTCAGCGTGCCTTTCACCTGGACGTTCGCCAGCCTCACCAATCCGCACATCTCCGTAGTGGGAATCACCGGAGCGGGAAAGAGCTTCTTCGTAAAGACCTTCCTCACGAGGGCAAGCTACGTCTGGAAGACCAACGCGATAATAATCGACTGGGCGGGGGAATACAAGGCGTGGGTGCAGCAGAGCGGAGGGATAACCGTCTCTCTAGGAAAGGGCGACTTCATAAACCTCCTTGACCTTTCAGGCATGAAGCCGCTTGACAGGTCAAAGCAGATAATAAACTCTTTCGAGATACTAACCGACATAAGCGACTATCCCGAGCAGAGGAGGCTGACCGTCGAAGCCATAGAGCAGGCCTACGTCAATTTTGGCTTCGACCCTGCGGAGCTGCCCAAGCCCGACAAGGAGGCGCCGACGCTTAAGAACGTCATAAGCCTGCTCGAGGAGAAGCTGCAGGAGGGCTCGTACGCATACCCTGCGGAGCTCGAGAACGCCGTCTATCGGCTAAGGCAGTTCGCAAGGGAGGGGGAGGACTACTTTGCCAGGAAGAGCACGCTAGATCTGAGCAAGCTCATATCATCCGGGCTTGTCGACATAGACCTGTCAGGGCTGCCCGACGAGCGCTTCAGGGCGCTCGCGGCGCTGTTCATGCTCCAGACGCTGAAAGAGAGGATGAGAATGGAGGGGTGGAGCGCGTCCAAGGGCCTAAAGGCCTTAATCGTCCTCGACGAGGCGTGGAAGGTGGCGAGCGACGAGCGAAGCGACGCAGTTACAATAATCAGGGAGGGCAGGAAGTACCAGTTCGGCCTCATAGTCGCATCCCAGAACCCGACCGACATAAACGAGGCCATATTCTCTAATGTCGGAACCTCGGTCATGCTCAGGATAAAGTTCGAGAAGTTCCTGGACTACCTGCAGGGCTCGCTAAACTTCTCCCAGTTCATGCGAAACGAGATAAGCAAGTTTGGAGTGGGGCAGGCCGCGGTCGACATGTCATTCCAGACCTCCGTCCAGTTCCCGGAAGTCTTCCTTATAGACAGGATAATCGGGGAGATTCCTCTGGACGTCTACACTATCACGGTCGCAGACGTGCTGAACCAGGCCGAGCTTACGGACCAGAACGTGCAGAAGGAGTACTACCTTGAGAAGATAGACCTGAACTCCAAGTTCATACAGGCGAACATAAACTCGGTTGCCATAGAGAACGTTTTCAAGGAGCTCGACAACAGGAACAGGGTGCTCGACATAAGGGGCCTCATGCAGATCATGCTCAACGAAAGGGTGAACAAGGACACCATCGTCGAGCTGATGAGAGGTTTCGGCCTGGCAGACTCGGTAATAACCAGGGTCTTCAGCTACGCGACCTGATGCGCGTGCCCGCCTGGGACAGGCGCACAAAACTGGCTTGTGCACATTCCACAATTCCTACCCGCTAGCTAGGCGGCGCAGGCAGCACGACAGGAGGAGTCGTATACGAATAGGTC
>CABMGC010000062.1 GCA_902385515.1 uncultured archaeon | reverse complement strand
TTCACGCTTGAGGAAATCGTGAGCAGGGCCGCGCCCAGGATCGCAAAACTTTTTGGCGACGGGAGGCTGAAGTGGTACCGCAGGATGTCAGGGCACCATGAAAGACAAATCGACCTCTGCAGGCATCCGAAAGTCATTCGCGCTATCGGCAGGGACCGCTACGAGATAATAGACGGCAACAGGAGGCTCATCTCCAAAGGCGTAAGGGAAGGGCTCGGCTTCCCGTGCATGGCCTACGTGCTGGACAGGCAGTGATCCCGTCAGCTCGCTACCGCAGGATTCTCCACTCTTCCCATGAAGAGTATGGCTCCGGTGCTCTTGTCCATTATGAAGAACACGAAGGGATGGTCCGCCCTGAACTGCACGGGGAACTGCACGGCGGTGGTTCCGATCACCACGCCCGTCGCCGCGGCGGCCTCGGTTCCCGTCTCATTTACGTTTATGAACGCCTTGTGGAAGACGCCCGTGATATACAGCCCCGCGGTCGCGTTTATCCCGGAGAAGTTTGCCAGCATGCTGTCAAAGGGGACCTTCATTCCAAGCGACTTGAGCGTCCCGCTGAGCTCCTGGGACTGCGTGAGGCTGAACCTCGGCATCCAGACGTCAACTTGCTTGCGCACAAGGCCAGACTTTATGCTCGCGATTTCCGAAGTGGACAGGTTTGCCTCAAGCGGCTGCAGGCCGTTGCTTGCGACAGGGAGCAGTATAAGCATCGACAGATCGCTGCCCTTGTAATCGAGCGACAGCGCGCTGAGCGTGCCGTTCGAGTAGTACGACGCGTTTTCTGCATCGGGCAGGTGCATCATCTTTGCGGTGACGCTCTGCGACGGCGACACGAAAAATGGCGCGTCCTGCGTGTAGCTGGCGTTGAACTGCTGAGCCCAGTCGCCCTTGAAGTATACGGCGTTTGTGAGCACTATGCGCGTAAGGTAGCTGATCGACCCTTCAGGAAGAAGGTCCTGGATCCTCCCGTAGGTCATGTTGGCGACCCACCCGTTGATCCGCAGCCTCTCGGCATTTGAGTTGAGCGAGAAATCCGCGGATTGCGCAGGTGCGCGGTAATACTTTAGCAGCACTCCGACGAACTCGGGGTTGATCGGGAACTTCTTCTCGACCCAGATGGTGTCAGCCACCAGCAATGAACTTGCGCTGTTGGCGTTGATGTGCTCGATTAGGCTCGCAAAGCCGAGCCTGTTTGCAGTGGCGTTGAACGGCGAGGACGCGTCGAGCGCACCCTGCATCTCCGCAAGGGTGCTGCCGCGCGCGCCTTCAGAAGCCATCGACAGCGCGGCGTACACCGAGAAAGGGGAGAAGAAGATGTTGCTTGCGTTCCCTTCCATCTTCGCGTAAGACCTCAGCGCAAAGTCGTTGATGCTGTTTGAAACGGCCTGCTCGGCGGACCTCGAGGACGCGTTCTGGAAAGTCTGGTTTGCGGGACTTACCGTGACGGTCAGGTAATACGTGTGGACCGTTGAGTTCGCCTCCCATGGCCGCATGTACCTGAAGAGCACCGCCGCCGTCCCTGGAGATAGCGTCCTGAAGTTGTAGGTCTCGTTGCAGCCGGCTCCGACCTGCATCTCCCATGTGAGTTCGGGGTCGCATCCGCCGGTGCCGAGATACTCCACGACCGACGGATTGTCTATCGATATGTTCCACGAGTAGCCTGTCGAGGGGTTGGAGTATTTGGTTATTGTGAAGTTCTCGCCCTGCGCCAGCGCGTAATGGTGGCTCAGAAAGATGGTCGTAGTGGTGGTGCTAAGAACGGGAGCGCTCGGCTTTTGAAAAGCTATGACCGCCGCCAATGACAAAATGGCAATTACCAATATGCACGCGATCAGTGGGCCGGAGTTTCGTGTCTTGGGCATGTTATTTCCTATGACTAAAAGTTATAAAATCATTCTATTTTGCGGTGCCGTTGGAATCAATCGCTCCATAGGGCGAATACTCAAGCGTCAGGAGCACCGGCTCGGGCCCGCCGCAAGGGCCGTCGATTTCGAGCCAGTAAGTCCCCGCCGCCGTGGAGGAGGCCGCTATCGACACGGTTACGTTGATCGTCCTGTTCCAGGCCAGGGTGTAGTTCGCGGGCGCTATGCTCACGGCCAGTCCTGACGGAGCGGCTGGCACGTTGGCCACTTGCGCGCTGGCCGCCGCTCCCCCATAGGCGCCTTGCGCCGAAGGAGGATTGGTGCTTAAGCCCTTTGTCGCGGGAATTACGACTACACTGTGCGACAGCGGCGTTTCTGCCAGCGAGGCGTTTGCCTGTTCCGGCAGGGCCGTCACGTGCTCCGTGACCCGAATCTCCCCGGAGCTGCCGGGCATCAGGACGTAATTGACGTAGTTGCCGCTAGGATAGCTTAGCGAATATGTGGAGAACCCCGACTGGCCAGTCACTTGCCCGGTAAGCTCATATGACCGCAGCGGGCACGCGAGGGCGTAAGCGCCTGGGCCGCCGGTTACCATCGACCTTATGCTTGATCCGTTTGACAGGTTCGACAGGCTTCCATCGTGCGCGCCCCCGTAGATGTACGCCCCCGAAAAAACGGCGAGCAGGGCCATGGCCGCTATTACGTATTTTACGTAGTTCGTCGCGATCGGCGCCGCTGTCTCCTTCGCGCGGTAGTACTTCAGCTTCCTGAAGTGCTCGTTCTCTATTCTTTCTATCGCCCCGGTGCTCCTCAGCTCGTCAAGGTGCTGGCTTATTGTCGCAGCCGACAGCCCAAGGGAGCCGCTGAGCTCGCTTATGGTCATCTCTTTTTTCCGCAGAAGGATCAGGATCTTCCTCTTTGTTTCGAGCGTCTTGCTCATGAGTGCCACGAGTAGCATCCGCTTGGCAGATATAAATGCATTTCTAAAAACATAGGTTTTTCCGCGGTTTTGACGTCGGCAGGTCAGCCCAGGTGGAACTCCCCTGGGGGCAGGTGCTGCATTATGTAGTCTATGTTGGCGTATCCGAGCCGGTGCGACAGCGATTTCGCCGCCTCGGACTTCTTCAGCTTGCCAGGGGTGAGCAGGAGCCCCGCCATCGTCCCTAGGGACGCCCTCGCCAAAGCGGGCACGATGGCGAACCTCTTCGCCTCGGTCAGCAGCTCCTCGCTGATTTTCGATTCTAAGGGCAGCGCGGGAGCGTACGAGTACTCCGACAGCCCCGTATTTGCGCTGACCCTTGTTTCGGCGGCGAACGCGAACAGCTCGAGCTTCACGTTCTTGAACCACTCCCTCTCGCCGGATATGAGGAAGCTGCCGGTTCCCAGCGACCCTGTCTGCGTCGACTTGGAGAGCTGCTCCTTCGCCACGGCGAAGACGTCGACCGATGACTGGCCGCTCTCCCACGCTTTTGAGAAGCAGGCTGCGAACTGGGCCGCCTCCTCCCGCGAGGCCTTGGACGCGGCCTTGCCGTTCTTGAGCACGGTTGCTGAAGCGCCGAAAATATTGGCGTGGAAGAACATGTCAGGGGCCTCCATGTACTTGGAGACTATCTCCTCGTTCTGCTGCGCGCTCCTTCCTCCAATCACCAGCATGCCGTCGCTCGTGAAGAACCAGTAGAACTTCTCGTACCAGTCCCTATCCTCCTTCTTCTTCATGGTGCGCGAGATGAACTTGGACTTCTCGAGCGTCGCGGCCTTCTCTTCGAGGCGCCTTATCGCATGCTCGGCTCCCTCGAGCTTCTTCTTCGCCTCCTTGGACTTCTCGAAATAGCGCTGGGCGTTCTCCTGCGCCGACATCGTGTAGTCTATGTCGAACTCCATAATCATTACTGCGACGGCTCTACAGCTACAGCTTTACCGAGCCCACTATAATTCCCACTATGAGGGAGATTATGAAACCGAACAGGCCCATTACGAGCGTTCCGAACAGCACGACCTTGAGGGTCCTCTTGAATTCGTCGGGGCTTGGCTTGTTGCTGACGCTCATTATGTGCTGCGCGTCCGCATAGAACCTCCTTACCGCAGGGATGGGATTTAATTCCATGCTTCTATATGTGGCCAGAATCTTTTAAAGGTATAGGAACCATGACGGCGGGCAATTTGAGTCGTTGTCCTTGTCCGTGCGCGGCCGGATCAGCGCCTCGTCTATGGATGCGCGATATGGCCTTGCCGAAGACGCCTCGAGCATGTAGAACACCTTCGCGAACTGTGGCGAGCCCCTGAGGGCATTGTAGAGGCTGGCGTGGTACCCTACCGCATCGGAGAATTTCTACCTCGGGCCGGCCTCGTAGTAAACATAATGGACGCCTCCGACGCAGCCCGCGTGGCCGTAGCCCAAATCCCATATCTTCAGGTTCGACTCGGTGAACTTCGTGAACTCCTCGCACTCCCTCGTGTCCCTGAACCCGGGCATGTCCTTTACGAACGCCACCATGCCGTGCAGGATCACGTCCCGCGAGAAGTCTATCGCTATGCCTTTCGCGAGGTCGCGAGGCACGCCTCTATCCACCGCGGCGGAAAACGCATTTTCGAAGGCCGCATTTCTCAGGGCGAGGGCGGACTCGCGCAGCTCCTCCCCCTTGTTCGCCTCGCTGGCCACAAAGTCGGTCTTGAAAAGTATCTCCGTCTCCTTCATGAAGCGCGCCTTTGTCGGATCGGTTTCGGCGAACATCATCTCCGCGCCCATCTTCGCAAATTTTGCGGCGTTGCGCGCAGTCAGCAGGGTGTCGCCGTAGAAGGCCTCGCACTTCAGCTGCGCGGCCTCGAGCCGCTCCTTCGGATTAAGGAAACGCTGCCCGACGCCGCCGAGCTCGGCCTTCAACTCCTCTCTCCCCACAGTAGTCTGCATAGTCTTACACCCACCAGTTGCTATGTATTTCTAGTGCAGACCCTTAGATAAAAAGCTTCCGTACTAAACTGCCGGCGGCCGCCAGCTGCGGCCTGACGGAAATTAGGCCCTATTCGCCGCTCTCGAAAATCCCGTCGAGGTCCGCGTTGCCTTCAAGCTCCAGCTTCTTCTTCGCCGCGTCCTCGGAATAGTCGGCGTACTCCACGCCTCCCATGACCACCATTATCTTGAGCGAGTTCTTGTGCATGTCAGGCTCGATCCTTGCGCCCCACTTCATCATGGCGTCGTCGTTTATCCTGCTTGAGACCTCCTGGAATATGCTCTCCGCCTCCCGAAGAGTCAGGTCGGACCCTCCGACTATGTTTATCAGCGCCTTCCTCGCGGTGCTTATGTCGACGTCGAGAAGCGGGCTCCTCAGCGTGTTCTCGACGGCTATTATGGCCCGGTCCTTCGTCTGCTGCGAAGTGCTCTCGCCCATGCCAATCATGGCGTAGCCGGAGTCCTTCAGCACGCTCCTGAGGTCGGCGAAGTCGAGGTTCACCATTCCTGGCTTCGTTATCATCTCAACTATGCCCTTCGCCGCGTTGGCAAGGACCTCGTCGCTCACCTTGAACGCCATGTTGAGCGGCAGGTCGGGGGCGATGTTCAGGAGCTTGTCGTTTGGAATTATGATCGTCGTGTCGGTGACCCTCTTCAGCTTGGACAGCCCATCGAGTGCGCTCTTCATCCTTGCCTTGCCCTCGCTGGCGAAAGGAAGCGTGACTATCCCGACGGTCAGCGCGCCGGCCTCCTTGGCCTCGTGCGCAATTATCGGGGCTGAGCCCGTCCCGGTGCCGCCTCCCATTCCGCACGTGATGAACACGAGCTGCGCGTCGCCGATTAGGTGCCTGACGTCGTCCCTGCTCTCGTGCGTCGCGTCCTCCCCCACCTTGGGGTCGCTGCCGGCGCCGAGGCCCCTGGTTATCTTCTTTCCCAGAAGGAGCTTGCGGTGGGATTTTATCCTGGTTAGGTGCTGCGCGTCCGTGTTCATTGCGATAAGGGTCGCGCCGTCTATGTTCATGTCCACCATTCGCGATATCGTATTCGATCCGCTGCCCCCCGTGCCCACGATGTATATCTTGGGCTTGGCCTGCTCTATGAACTTGAGCAGCTCTTCGTCGTCCGGGGATGAGAACTCGTTCGGGTTCTGATTCTGAGTGGATTGTATGATTTCCATATGAAACACTGTCGCCTTTTCTAATATGGGCAAAAAGGCATAAAAAGATATTGCGAGCAGGCGGCTACGACTGCGCCCTGCGCGGTCACAGCGTCCAGAACCAAGGCAAAGCGTTGGCCAGGATCGCGGCGACTATCAGGGCGGCGATGGCCTTCAGCACCGTCTTGCTTTTTATCTTGCTTTGGAATATGCGCCACCCGTCGAATCCAGGGATCGGGAGCAGGTTGAATATGGCGACAAAAAAGTTGAGGCCAAAGGACAGTGCAGCGACAGCATACAGGAAGTCGGCGATCTTCGACTGCAATGTGGATGCGGCCGGGGCCACCGCTATCCCCAGCCTGCCCTGGGCGGTGGGGGTCAGCACGTATGTCCCATTGTCGGTCGAAACGCGGACGTAGTTGCCCTGCACGTAAGCCGCCTCGGCGCGGGAGAGGTCATACTGGTTGCGTATGGTCTGGATGTTCCACATCACTAGTATCGAGTTCGGGGCTATGACGTTTGACGCCGGAGCGTTCTGCGCGACCGCGGTGACGACCACGCCGCCCGTGCCCACGCTAGGAAGCACGAAAGTCGCAAGAAGCATCGTGATCGCGAAGAAGAATATCGCGGTCAGGAAGTTGGCGGATATTCCCGCTATCGATATCCTGTCCTGCTCGGCAGGCCTTAGCTTCTTTATCTGGCTCTCGTCGGGCTCGACGAACGCGCCGAGCGGGATTATGCCGAAGAGGATGACCCCTATGGACCTTATCTTTACCTTGGCCATCCTGGCCAGGGCGCCGTGGGCGAACTCGTGCACCACGAGCAGGAGAAGGAGCGCGGCTATGCCCGCAAAGAGGGGGATCGTTATCCCCGGTATCACCGGCGCAACTCCAGGGATCTGGCCGTTAAGTATTCCGTAATCTGGCGCGGATGACGACAGGAATCCTGCGACAAATGTCAGTATCCCGTAGACTATGCTGCCTCCGGCGTAAAGTATGAGGAGCGCAGTGTAAAGGCAGAATCCGCCTATCACCGCCAGCGCAATCAGCAGGTAATAGACGGGGCTCACGGCAGTGGCCGTGCTCGCGGATGCCGAAGCCATGGCCACCTTTGACGTGACCTGCGGGATGTTTATGAAACTCATAATGAGGGACAGGTACGGGAAAACGAACAGCAGTACCGCCACGAGCGACGCCACCCCGAACAGGAACGCCTTCCTGCTCATGTACTTTCTGAACATGAAGAAGGACAGGAGTCCGAAACCCAGGACGAGGCCCCAGTTGCAAAGGCCGTTCCAGAAGCGCCTTCTTTTCGACAGAAACTCCACGAAAGCTATGCCTCTCCTGCTCCCGAGCATGAACGCGCCGTACGAGCTGCCAATTCCGTTCGCCGCCGCGATCATCGTTCCGGAGGCCATCAGAAGTACAACTGCCGCGGCGAACCTTATCAGCGGGTTGCCGTCGAGAGCGAGAAGGCAGGCTATGCCCAGCACGTCAGAGAGGGCCACCAGGACGGTCACGAGAACCCTGTTCCTCTTCAGGGCGTCCGCCGGCTTTGCGCGCGCTGATGCTGCCATCGTATCAACCTTTATTATTCTACCAGAGAATATTTATTGCTTGCACAGCGGTGGCAAACATGTCGGAATGCGAGATTTGCGGTAGGAGCACTGACGACCTTTATGAAGTGAGAGTGGAGGGGGCGGTGATGCTCGCGTGCGGCAAGTGCGCGCGCGGAAAGGACGTCCTGCACCAGTTCAGCAGCAGGGAGCGCGAGACGCGCGCCTATGCGAACGCCAGGCCGGCCCAGCAGAAGGAAGCGAGGGAGGAGTTCGAGATCGTGGAAAACTACGGCGAGATCATAAGGTCCGCGCGGGAGAGGCTCGGCATGCCCCTAAAGGTGCTTGCTGAGAAGATCAACGAGACCGAGAGCTCGCTCGCAAGGGTCGAGAGGGGGAAGTCTCCGCCGGGAGAGCGGGCGATGGCGAAGCTCGAAAAAGAGCTCGGGATAAAGCTCACGGTCAAGAGTGAGGGCAAGAAGGCCGTCCCAACGCCCAAGCGGGACGAGCCGATCAGCATGTGGGACGCGGCAACCAAGAAGTCGGATGCCAAGGCGGGCGAGTGATTGGCGGTAGCTCTCGGGCCCCTCGTGGCGGACGTCAAGGAGAAGATAACGCTTGACGACCTGGCGGGCAAGACCGTCGCGATCGACGCTTACAACACGATATACCAGTTCATAACGATCATAAGGCAGCCGGACGGCACGCCCCTTATGGACTCGAAGGGCAGGATAACCAGCCACCTGTCCGGGCTGTTCTACAGGACGATAAACTTTTTCGAGCACAGGATAACGCCGGTGTACGTGTTCGACGGGATTCCGCCGGCTCTAAAGCGGAGGACCATCGAGGCCAGAGTCAGCAGGAGGGCCGAGGCGCTCAAGGAATGGAACAAGTCGCTTGAGAAGGGCATGCTTGAGGAGGCCAGGACCCACGCTGTCGCCAGCACCAGGATAACCAAGGAGATAGTCGAGAGCGGCAAGGAGCTTCTGAACTACATGGGCGTGGCTCACGTGCAGGCGCCGAGCGAAGGAGAGGCCCAGGCTGCGCGCATGGCAAACGACGGGCTGGCGTATGCGAGCGCCAGCCAGGACTACGACCTCTTCCTCTTCGGATCCGAGGTCTCGATAAGGAACCTTACCATAACAGGGAGGCGGAAGCTGCCCAGAAGGAACGCCTTCGTCGAGGTGACCCCCGAGCGGATCGAACTTAAGAACCTCCTCGGCCGCCTCGGGATAAGCAGGAGGCAGCTGGTGTGGCTGGGCATGCTAATGGGCACGGACTTCAACGAAGGCATCGAGGGCGTGGGGCCGAAGACTGCCCTCAAGATAGTTCGGGAGAGGAAGAGCCTTGACGATATCGTCGGATACGTCAAAGAGAAGTACGGAAAGGAGTTCGACGTCGACCCGTACGAGGTCGAGGACGTCTTCATGAAGCCGGACACCATTGAGGTCAAGAAAAAGGATATCGATAATAACATGAAGGTAAATAAAGACATGTTGACAAAATTCATGTGTGACGAGCACGGTTTTGCGCACGACAGGGTAGCGAAGTTCGCCGACACGCTTGCGGCGTTGAAGTCGAAGGCGGGCCAGAAGGGCATAGGATCCTGGGTTTAGCGCACGTCGACATCATGTTGATTAGGTGAAGTTATGGTTCAGAAGACTATATACAAGAAGAAAAGGAAGAGCGGAAAAGGATACAGGCCCAGGGCAGTCTCCAGGCTCAAGAAGATAGCGAGGACGAGGCTAAGGAAAAAGCGCAACGCCGCCAAGAGGGTGGCGCCCGCTTCGGCTGGAGCGGCATAAGCTTGGTATCCGCATAAAATCCCGAAACGGAAATATTTTTAAGTTTTTGATACTTATTTTAAAGCAAGATTCCATGTGTTTTTCAGGAAAGCCAAAAACAGCGAGGTCGAAGACAATATTGGTGATGTCCCCGAACGGGCAGGGCCAGTGCCCTCGGCTGGTGCTCACGAAAGGCGGCAAGACTCTCCTGAAAGACGACTACCAGGGCAGGGTTCCCGCGCGAAGGAGCCTGCTTGACAGGCTCTGCTCACTTTGAGTGGGCTATCTCGGCCTTGTACTGTTTGTATTCCTCAAGGTGGAACGGCCACTTGCCCACTATTATGTCCGTAAGCACGGCGCGGTCTATCTTCGGGTCCTCGGCCATCCACGCCGTCCTCAGCATCTCCGGGCCCCTCTTTGACAGGTCCTCCCCGTTCTTGAACGCGCAGAGGTAAAACGCGTCGTACCCGCCGTTCGTGTTCGCCACTATCGCATAGTCGTTGACGGTCTCGCGGAGGTCCTCCTTGAGCATCGCGTGGGCCATGTCTATTATCAGCTTGGAGTGCTCCTCGACCGGAATCAGCGACACGCAGTACGCGTAGAATATTCTCTTGCTGGGATTCTGCACCAGGGCCGTGAATCGCTTGATTATGCCCATCTTCTTCAGCTTCTTTATTATGTAGACGACCCTGTCCGGCGTTATCTTCAGCTTCATTACGATGTCGCGAAGCTTCACCCTCGAGTTGTCGTTGAGCATCACAAGCACGGCCTTCTCGCTTTTCGAGAGCAGCGTAGTCTCCTTTATCAAATCGCTCCTGAGTGGGAAGAATCCCAGAGTCTGCGAGCTCACGTTCGCGAGCTTGAGCGTCGGCTTGTACTTGCTTAGGCTCACCCTGAACTGCCATTGCCACTGCTGGAAATCTGCGGTGTCCACGCCGACGATGTAGAGGAGGAGGTCGAAGTCGCCCTCGGCGAGGTACGCGCTCTGGATGAAGAAGTCCTTCTTTATCTTCTCCTTTATGAAGTCGGTGCTCGGCTTTATCCCGAACTTTATGGTGATCAGTATTCCCTCGGTGAACCCTAGCTTCGTCTCGTCCAAATCTAGGGTGTAGATCAGCTCGTAGCGCTCCTCAAGCTCTCTTAGCGACGAGCTGATGACGTGATAGGATATGTCCAGCTCCTTGCCGATCTCTCGCAGCGAGGCCCTGGAGTCGTGGTACACGCTCATGAGTAGCTTGTAGGGCAGCTCGTTCTTCACGTATTCCTGGGTTTTCTTGTTCGCTGGCATAATAAATCTCAAAATTGTAATATATTTGCGTTATTATTGATGAAAGTTGATCAGATATGAAATATTATTCCAACAAGTATTTATATAACCAACGCCATAAACACATTAAGCATGGCACGGAATGTATCATGCGGACGAGGTGCGCAAGCTTGTTTTCTTAACAAGCCCACTCCTAATATCCCATCCTTTTGCGCACCTCTTCAATTTTAACGGAATCCTCTGGGAACAAAATTCCCATGGGCTGACCAATCAGGATGAGGGATAAAGGCGAGCGCAATGGCAGACAAAAGAATTCTAGGAGGGGGAAACGCAAAGACCATTCTCAGAGAGACTAATCTAGACATCAACGCAATTCCCGAGAAGCTGCAGTTCTCCGAAGACGGCAAGAGGCCAATGGAAAGGGTCGCTTCGGCGGTGATACTTGTCACGCAGAAGTGCCAGAAGGATTGCCCGAACTGCTTCATAAACCCGAAACACAGGGACGAAGGCTTTCTGGCCGTCGTAAACAACGGAGGGGACCTGAAGTTCGACGAGCGGATAGTGGCATCCATAACCTCTGGGTTCCACAAGAACCTGTCAGTCGCCCTTTCCGGCGGAGAATTTTTCCTGCACCCTGAATATGAAAGGCTGCTCTGGGTCATCGCCAACAGCGAGAAAAAGCCCCGATTCATCGAAGTGGACACGAACATGGAGGTGTTCACCGACACGGACGAGGCGAAGAAGAGGATCTTTTCCGTGAAGAACGCGGTTGGCGGCAGCGGCGTAAGGCTCTGCATCGCGGCGTCCATAGACGACAATCACGCGTACGGGACGCTGGAAGAAGGGGGAAGGATCGGCCTGTGGGACGATTTGGCCAAGAAAGCGACGAGGCTGCGGAATTCTACGAGGTAAGGCACTACTTCAGGGCCGCGCTTACGGAAGAGCAGAGAAAAAGCGGCTACACTGAAAAAATTGCCGAGAAGGTCGGACTCCCGAATGAAAAAACCAGGCACTACTGCAAGGTCGATCCTTTGAACCTGAGCATAAAGCCCATAAGCAGGCGGGTGAAGAACGACGGCACATTCAGGAAGGGCCTGACGGAGGAGCAGAAGACCGAGGTTCAGATAAAGCAGATCGGCGTGGAAATCTCGTCGATGCAGGATTTGATCAACGGGAGCGCGACTGTATTCATAAACCCCGACGGAGGCGTCCACCTTTCGGACTCTGTGCTGGGCAAGAAGATAGGGGTCGTGACCGCGGAGAATGCGCTCGAACAAATAGTCACGGACCACGTCAGGAGCCTGGAAGGAGACAAGATGAACGCGCACCTGACTTCCCTTAGGGCAGAGCTTGAACGCCTCATAAGATGAGACTAGGTCAGGTCGTTGTACATCCTGTCGTTGAACTCGTAGGCGTCCACCGACACGTCGGTTCCTATGCCTAGCTTTCTTAGCATCTCATCCCTCGTCTTGAATTCGCTTATCCCGCTTTCTATGTCGAAAAGCGTCACCGCTCCGTTGTGCTCGCAGTAGACGGCCAGCTTTTTCTCGCTGCCCCTTACGAGAGTTATTATCTTGCTGGACACGTTTCCAAGCCCTATGAAAAGGCTGCACAGCAGCGCCGCCTTGTCGAACTCGTCGCCGGCCTCTAGGTTCAGCGTCTGGCCCGGCCGCAGCCAGAACTGTATCGGCAGGCTCACAGGAGCTATGTTCTTTTTGACGTATGAGAGCGCCTCCTTTGAAGCGCTGGGGAAATCCTCCTCGTAGTTGTAGAATGAGAACATCTGCTTTATGTTCTTGACCTTGGACTGCACCGATTCGTCGTCGGGGGTGACAAGCGTCGGCAGGGAGGCGACGGACAACTTCGGATTAACCACTATGTAGTCCCAGTAGCCCATAATTATGCCTAAATGCAGGAAGTTGAACTTCAAAAGCATTTTTAAGTCGGGCATGCTCTGATACGTCTGGGCAGGGCAGATTTACAAACTTTTTGCTCGCAAACGAGTATGGGAGCCCTCGACAGGCCGGCGCGCGGCGGAGTGCTGATCACGGCACTAGCCTTTCCGGCGACCTCGGGAACAGCGCGGCCTCCCGCACGTTGGACAAATTGAGCAGCTGCATCGTAAGCCTCTCGATACCCATGCTGAGGCCCCCGTGCGGCGGCGCACCGTACCTGAAGAACTCGGTGAACCACTTCAGGTTCTCCGGGTCCAGGCCCTTCTCCTTCGCCTGCGCAATTATCTTCTCGTACCTGTGCTCTCTCTGTCCTCCGCTGCTGAGCTCTATGCCCTTGTACACAAGGTCGACGCTCCTCGCCCACTCGGGGTTTTCCTCGTCCTTCATGACGTAGAACGGCTTGACGGCGAACGGGAACTTGTTCGCGAAGAAGAAGTCGCTTCCGTACTTCTCCTTGACGTACTTGCCAAGGGCGGCCTCTGCTTCCCTGCTGTAGTCCTGGCCGCAGGGCACGTCCACGCCCACCTCTTTTAGCACGTCGTATATCCCCGGAAATTCCAAAACAGGAAACGGCGTCTTCGGCACCTCAAGCTTTACGTTCAGCAGCTCAAGGTCGCTCTGGCAGTCGTCCACGACCTGCCTTAGGGCGCTCACGACAAGGCCCTCTTCAAGCCGGATTATGTCGTACTCGTCGCTTATAAAGGACATCTCGCACGCGCACGTCCTGTGTTCCGTTAGGTGCCTCGGTGTGTGGCTGAGCTCGGCCCTCCAGCTCGGCCCGATCTCGTAGATCTTCTCGAAGCCCGCCAGCATCAGAAGCTGCCTGTGAAGCTGCGGGTCCTGCCTTAGATAGGCGGTCTTGCCGAAGTGCCGCAGCGAGAACACCTCCGATCCCCCCTCCGAGCTCACGCCCATGAGGCTCGGGGTGAACACCTCAAGGAAGCCGCGCGAGTAGAAGTACCTCTGCATCCCTTCCAAAAGCTTCGACTGTATCCTAAATATCGCGAAGTGGCTCGGGTTCCTAAGGTCGAGCGCCCTCCAGTCGAGCCTCTTGTCAAGCATGCTCTCTATGTGCCCCTCCGTGTCTATGGGGGACGTGGGCAGCGACTTCCCGACAAGCTCTATCTTCGTCGGAAGGATCTCAGCGCCCGACTTCGACCTGACTTCCGGCGGCACATGGCCCTCGACGACGACGAAGTCGTTAGGAACAAGCCCGTCCACGACCTGCATCATCTCGGGGGTCGCCTTCTCCTTAAGCACGGTCACCTGCATCATCCCAGTG
>CABMGC010000061.1 GCA_902385515.1 uncultured archaeon | reverse complement strand
CAGGCCTCTATTGTTCCTGCTGGTAGCAGTCGCAGCTGCGTCTTTGGTTGCGCAGTTTGCAATACAAGGGCCAGAATGGGACTTGATATCTCATTACGTCAGCGGCATTAGCCTCACTAATCCTGCATTCTACAGCTGCCTTAGTTCAACGTCTTGCGAATCGGCCAACGGGCAGCTGACGTTCTGGTACGGTACCTACTTCGAGCCTTACCGGGCGCCCATGGCGCTGTTCATCGTCGCTTCACTCTATCTGGCATTTCACGGCTTCACATTGATCGCCTACATCGCGGTTATTTTCTTCCTGTATGTTTTTGCGATGTGGTTTCTGGCGAAGCATCTGGAAATAGACCCTCTCATTGTTTTCGCACTGCTGCTGAGCCCTGTCTTTCTCTACACTGCGGTGATGGCGGGAAGCGAGGAGATAATCTCTTTGGCTTTTCTGCTTATTGGGCTCGCGTTTCTTTATAGGCGCAGCCCGCTATTCGGGCTTTTCCTGGGGCTTTCGGCGTTGGGCAAATATCCGACATTAGGGCTGCTGCCAATGATTTTGCTGCTTGTAAAGCCGAAGAAAATAGCGCTCGCGGCACTGCTTTTCGTTGCAATAACAATCCCCTGGCTGGCATTCAACCAAGTGTACTTTCACAACGCCTTCACCAGCTATGAGTTCTCTATGCTCCTCGCGAAATACAACAGCCAGGGCTTTTGGCTGAGCCCGTCCGCATACGCATCGATATTTCAGTATTCTGCGATTTTCGCGCTGGTCGGAATCATCACAGTATTCGGAAGAAGGATGGAGCTGCTCAAGGCGGTGAGGAAAAGCATTTTGCGAAAGAGCATCATTTCGAAAATTTACCAGAACGGAAGGCTCTACGCATATGCGATAGTACTTGCTTTCATCATACTCGCGCTTGCGATAACCTTGTACATAGGGCCGTATTATGACACCTTCACACAGACCCGCTACGGATATCTTTTGTACACGTCGTCGGCTCTTCTGGTTTCATTGCTACTCAGCGACGCAAGAAAATACACTAAAGCAAATCTGTCCGTGATTGTGGCGGCGTTATCATTCTTATTTTTGTCAGCTGTGCTGATTGCCTACTTGCTTAATTCTGGCATCTATGTCCAGTACGGTTCCAACAACCCAGCATTTGCTGAGGCGACACTGACTCTCGATTCATTCAACTTTGGAAATTGCAGGATAGTTACAAACGACTGGGTATCGATGATATACAGAGGCGTAAATGCATTCCCCCAGTTCTATTACAACGCCACTACCGAGACATATCCTATTCTGATATTTCATAATCAGAGTTCATCCACTAACAGTTCGTTTACAAAAGGCCTAGCAAATGCGACTCCCGCATATTCATCAACGAATTACACTTTGCTGCTACCGCAAAATTGGAAGTGTTATGGCTGAATTACACCTGCATTAAGCTCATGTGACGGAATACAAAATTCTAACGAGGATTTGTCTGGCGGCTTCGTCCCTCTTGAGGTTTACGAGAACCAGCGCCATAGCGTCCATTGCTTTCTGTACTTTGCTGCTGTCAGGGCCACCCCTCAAAGCGCCTTCGCTGACGCCGTACTCGATTTCTATTAATCTGTCCCGCACGACTTCTCGGGCGTAATTAATTATCCCACTCTGCTTGCGTGCGAAGTTATTCCCAACCATTTCAGCACGATTATTCAGGTGCTCATTTACTATATAAGGATTGATTTCAAATCTGCCATTGACGAACTACAGAGTCTCCACTACTGTGTCTTTCCTTGTTTTTGGTCAGACAGTTCGCTAGAAATACTTAAATACGGTCAGTAGCTTGGTATATGTGATACTATGTCAAGCTTTGGAAATAGGAATAGCGCAGATGTTAGTATGATGAAGAAGGCACAGATGGCTAAGCCAGCAGTTTATATAAAGGACTCTGATCTTCACATCATATCCAATATGAAGAAGTCGCTAAGAGGCATTGAGACAGGTCTCAGGAATCCCTTCAAAAGAAGTGAATTTATAAGTTCCTTAAGGAAGAGTTTTAGCGAGCTAACTCCCGAGCAAAAAATAACTGTTGGACTGGCAATAGGCTTGGTTGCATTTACGCTTACTGCAGGATGCACATCTACCGAAAACTACGCGGCAGGGAGTTACACTGACGCAACTTCCAATCAGCACTTTGAGGATATCGGGCACAAGATGGCTATGAATTATCCGAACCCTACTTACTCAATGACAATGGATGATGCGGCGGTATCTCTTGCTGTGAAGGAATCTATATTCACTCCTAAGGTTGCAGAAATAATAGGCCAGGCCTGCGACAGTGACAATGATTTCGGCCGCAAATCAGACATTTGCCATGCGTATTACGCTGGTGGAGGATTAATTAGCAAGGATGCTAATATCACCAGCGACCCAGATCCTTCTGCTGTTGCTGAGGGCATGGCAAAAAGCTTCCCTAGCGCCGAAGGGCACTTCTTTTTGATGTACGGTCAAAGAATAAGCATTTTCACTCCACGTGTGACTGCAATAATAGGCCAGGCCTGCGACAGTGACAAGGACTTCGGTCGCACGTCTGAGATATGCCAAGTGTACTATGCGAATGATGGGGATTGAAACGGGCTTTGCTAATACATTCGCTAATTAATCTGAATTTATTAGCACTCTCAATAATTTATTAGCAGACCTGGTTCTATTAGCAAAGCTATTGGAACGGGATGTTTTTATTTGGTGAACTTCAATTGAAAAGTTCATCACATTAAAGCGTCTCCACGACAGTCTCTCCGTTTTCTTCATTGTTCCTTGATAGCTGGTAGACCTTCGCGTTTGCGACCTGCTTGAGCATCTCGTCGTGCGTTATTATGAAGACCTGCTCGACTATCCTGGGCATGACTTCGCCTATCGCCTTAACGAACTTCTCAAGGCCCTGCTGGTCTATGTTGTGGGTGGGCTCGTCAAGTATTATCCACTTAAGGTTGGGCACAAGAACCAGCGCGAACGCAACCCTCATCGCAAGGCACGCTATGCTCTTCTCTCCGCCGCTCGCTATCGTGTCTACCGCCTCCCATTTGCGGCTATCGCCTGACCCTGTCATGAGCTTAAGCTCGTAATCATCTGCCGTAGGCTCAAGCATTATGCCGCCATAGTCTCCGTACGGATACAGCTCCGGCCAGACGTCCTGCATTATGTCGTTTATCGAGCCGATGAGCTTGCCCCTGAGTACTGTCTGCGCCTCCTCCAGCGCGTTCCTGAACTTCGTTATGTTCTCAACGGCCTTCCTCTTCTTCTCCACATCCTCGTGCATTCGCTCAAGGCGTTCGACCTCCTTCTTCTTTTCCACTACCTGTACAGTCTTCTCCTTCTCGTACTTCGTCTCGGAGTCGAGCCTGGTCCTAAGCTCCATAATCTTTGTACTGGCCGCGGTAAAGGCTGCCTGAAGCTTGTCTATGGCTTCCTGGCAGGTTCCTATTCCAGTTAGGTCCTTCTCCTTGTCCAAAAGCAAGGACGAAGCCCTCTCCTTGTCAGCTGTGTGCCTCTCCAACCTCTCAGCAGTCTCCTTGTCTGCCTCTAGCTTTACCAGCAGATCCCTCGCCTTGGCGGATTCTGCGGAGGCGTCTTCCTTCTTCTTTGCAAGCGCCACGCTCTCTTCGCGGATCTTTAGGAGCTTGTCACTTGCTTCCTGGAGCTTCTTCTCCACGTCTTTGTATTCTGATAGTCTGCCTTCGATGACGCCGAGTCTCTGTAACTCGCGCGTATCCCTGTCTATGTCTTTCTCAAGCAGCGCGATTTCCTTCTTCTGATCCTTGACAGCATCGTCAAGCTTCACTATAGACGAGTTCCGATCATCAAGTATTTTCGTTCTGATGTCTTGCGTGAGTTCCCTTTCGCAGACAGGGCACTTGCTTATGTGCTTTTCCAGCTCCCTCAGCCATTTCTCGCTCTCATTTCTCGCCGCTACGTTGGCCTCGCATTCGCTGCGCACTGCCTTAAGCTTCTCGTTCCATTTCTTGACGTTCTCCTCGATCTTCTTCTTGTCGTTGATCTCGTACTCCTTCCTTAGCCTGTCCCTTTCGTCCACCTTCGACTTTGCGTTTTTGGCATCAGCGTCGGTTCTTCCCAGACTTTCCCTCGTGATCCTTTCCTTGTCGATTGCTTCCTTCTCCGCGGCCTTGAGCGCCTTTTCACGCGCTGCTGCCTCGGTCAGCGCCTTTATCGTATCGTCCTTGTCCCTTACGCCCTTGGCCCGTATCTTCTCAATCTCGCCGGCTATAACGCCTATCTTACTTTTAAGTTCGGCTACCTCGCGGGTGAGTGTTGTCTTCTTGCTAAATTGTGCCTTGGCTTCGGAAAGCAGTTTTTCCGCATCGCGCCTTGCGGTCTCGTGCCTTTCCGCATCTACCTTAAGAGATTCAATGCTCTTTACGAGAGTTTCAGCTTCTTTGGCCAGGGTTTCATACTGCTCCTTCGTCTTCTTTATGTCGAAAGTCGCAAGCGTCTTCTCGTTCTCGCCTATCATGTCCTTGAGCTTGTTTATGAGCGAGCCTGCGTTGTCCTGCGCGATCGCGAACTTGTCAAGGCCCAGCAGGCCGTCTATCTGCCCCTTCCTCTCGGCAGGCCTTAGCTCAAGGAAGTAGGAAAGCCTGTTCTGCTCGGAGTAAACCGCCCGCGAGAAGAGGTCGTAGTCGATCTTGAGGGCCTTCTCTATTTCCTCGTTGACCCTCTTTGGCTGCGACTGGAGGTACGCGCCGTTCTTCGATATGGTTGCCTTGGTTGAGCCGTTGAGCTCCAGCGTTCTTTCCACCACGTACGAATCGTCGCCGACGGTGAAGTCAAGAGTCACGGACGCCTCCTTCTGCTGCGTCGGCCTGCTGGTTATTATGTCGTTCACGCCTGCCCGCCTGTGCTGTATGGCGGGGTACGTGCCGAAGAGCGCGAAGGATATGGCGTCCATTATGGTGCTCTTTCCCGCGCCCATCTGGCCGAGGAGTATGTTGGTGCCGCTGGCGAAATCGAGCGAAGTGCGCTTGTGAGTCTTCCAGTTGCAAAGCTTTATGCCGTTGATCATCGCAGGCCCCCATCATACTTAAATTTTCCATTTATATAATCTTTTCATCAGGCGCGTGCCGATGGCAAAAATCTATGCGGACGTGATGCTCGCGAAGCTTGCGAGGTGGCTGAGGCTTGCCGGAATAAGCGTGCTTAACGCGCCCTATGTGGACGACACTGAGCTGCTATACTCGGTGGCCGGCGCGAAGGGAATCCTTCTGACCTCTGACGTGGAGCTGTCGCGGCGGTCGTGAAAGCGCGGCGT
>CABMGC010000060.1 GCA_902385515.1 uncultured archaeon | reverse complement strand
CCATTGCCTCTTCAAACGCGAGGTATTTCAGCGATTGATCAAGCGCACCTGAACGCGTAAGAAACGACCCCAATACTGCCGCCCTCACAAAGTTGTCCGGGTTCCAGTCCTGCCTTGAAACGTCAAAACACTCGATTACGCAGTTTTTGTATGCTTTCGCTGCCGATTCGCGGTCGGCGTAAATCCTGCCGAATGAGTCCAGCGTCGCTCCAAAGCCCGCATCCTTTTCCGACTTGGATTCGACTGATTTTTCCAATTCTTGGAGCTTCTTTTCCATTTTGTCTTTTAGCATTGCTGTCTTCTCCGCAAGTCGCTCCTGGCCCACCCAATCCGCCAGAGATTGTATCTCGCTCGCCATCCGATTCGTGTCCCTTTCGACCGCCTCCAGCCGCCTTACCAGATCGTTATGAAATGAATTTCGGGCAGCGAAGGATGAAAGTTGCGCACTCCGCATTTCTCTCCTAAATCGTACTGTGTTTTCATCCGTCACGCGTTCCATAGTGCAATAAACCACAAATATCCTTATAAACAGGAACGGACACAATCCAAAAAGATATCGATGGCAGTCAAAGCAGAGCCCATGCGTGCAGAAATTTCACAGACTGAAACCCGGCCGGCCGACGCCTTGATGGCTTTCAAGGACTCGCTTAGGACTGCCGCGGAAAAATTCGACGAGGTCCTGCCAATTGGTTCGGCAAAACGATTCGCGGTCGGAACAGGAGTCATGGTCGCAAGCGGCCTGTCGATCATTGTCTCCTACAATGACATCACTACTGGCGCGGTGTTCGCGCCACTCGACGTGGTTTTGGCAGTCGGAGGCACGGTCGGATTGATTGTCCTGGGACCCGTGATCCTGGCCGATCCGGATCACCCGATAGAGATAGTCTGACTGTAGCGGCAACAAATTTCCAAATACGCTTATAAATATGAGCGCGCGACATTCTTTCGATAGGATGCAAGAGCGAAATGAGTGCGCGACCATAAGGGTCGCGCTCAACTACGCCATTGGACGGGCCTCGCGGTGGGTGGACGACGCGGTGTTCCGCGACTTCAGGGTGACTTCAGGGCCCTGCGCCCAGAACATCCGAACGGAGATAACCGACCAGCTGTTTGTGTTCGAAAAGATGCACTCCGAGGATTCCGGCCAGCCTGTCTATTTTGAGCCCATAAGGATCAGGTTCGAGAACATCGAGCACCAGGGAAGGCGCAACAGGTCTGGCAAAATCCCTCTGCGGATTACTGATAACAACGTTGAGTTCCATGTTTCCAACGAGCCGCTCAGCGATGAGCTGGCGGAGCGCATACGCGATGCCGCGAGGGGCGCGGAACGGTTCATAGGAATAGCTGGAGGAGGGACCATGCCATTGAGGCTGGCTTCGGTGATCCAGGAGGTCTCAGACCTAAAGACGTTCAGGCTTGTTGACAAAGACCAGTGGGCTCTTGCCAACTTCGCGACAGTGGCGGCGGCTCGCGATAGCTGCCCGGCCCTGCCCGTTTACTACCTTCGTGAATCTGACGTACGGGTAAGCGCAAGGTACTGCGAGGAGGTGCATCTCGACTACAGAAGGATCAAGAAAAAGGATCTGGACGGGAAGAGGGAGCTGCTCGAGGTAAGGAAATGGCCGTGCGCCAAGGACACCGAATTCTCGCTGAGGAAGTGCAACGTTAGCGACGAGGCGAAACGCACGGATCTGATTCCGGCCAAGACCTTCATATACCTCTCGAGCATCAACAACATCCCAGGATACTACAACCCTTGGTACATGGGGCGGCGGGAGTCGCAGCGCCTGCTTGACGACATAGCAAAGAACAAGGGTTTCGCGGAAAACAGCGCGGTGCTGATGTACCAGTCGGACAGGGGCTGGAACATGCCCTTCTCAAGCCTGCTACTGCTGAAGAGGGGCGGCACGCTGAATTCGGCCTACGGGGCGAAGGCGGACGGGCGAACGGAGGACAGCACGGTCGCAAGACGGTCAGACGGCGTTTACGCGAGGGCGTAGCTCTACAGCATCTCGTTCGTGACGCGCGACGAAAGGGCCAGCGCTATCGTGGCCATGCCGAGGAGCAGGAACGTGTACTGCAGCGACCAGTCGGAGAGCAGTCCCACGATCGGGTACGCCACCATCATCGCAAGCCTCTCGAAAGTCGACAGCGTCGCCAGCACGGTCGCCCTGCGGTCGGAGGGCACGTGTGCGTTGATGTAGCTGTCGAACAGCGGATCCCGGAATATGTTCGCGCCGACTATCGCGAATATTGCGACAATGACAACAGGCAGATTGAAGCTCAGCCCCATCATGGCGTAAAATATTCCGGGGATCAGTGCTGTAAGGAACAGGAGCCTGCGCTTGCCCACGACTTTCTCGATGCGTTTGACGTATGCAAGTGCGACTATGGGCAGCAAATAAAACGCCGCGCCGACGAATCCGAAGTAAAATATCCCTATGTTAAGGGACTGGAGCGCCGACTGATAGAACCAGAAGATGAAGTAAGTCGTGACCGATATCGAGACAAGGTCGAAGACGAGAACGCGCAGTACCCTGTGCCCGAGGAAGAAGCGTATGCCGAAAAATATCGACTCGCTGCGCCTGGGCCTGCGGCGGACCTTCGGCTCGCTTAGCGACAGCGATATGAACGCGGAAATGAACATCGGAATCGCGGTGAGTAGCATCGGCAGGCGAAGGATGCCGGGCGAGGGAAGAATCGCGGTGTTTGCGATTATCGAACCCAGCGGGAGACCCAGCACCACCCCGGCAGTGCT
>CABMGC010000059.1 GCA_902385515.1 uncultured archaeon | reverse complement strand
GTATGACTATTCCGCCTCCTACTTTGGCCGGCCCAATCATCTCGCGCGGTCCGCTAATCGTGACGCTGCCGGTCTCAGAGGTGCTGACGCGTACGGTCACCATCTCCTGTCCTGGTCTCAATGCGGATTTGGCTGCCGCTTCTGGGCTCATGTCATTCTTTTTGATTATGCTTTCCGTCATCCGATCACGTATTCATAATCTCCGTTGTTCTTTTATAAGCGTTTAGTGCTAACTCAAAAGATTTGAGAAATTCCAACAAGTTAATGCTCATTGCTCTTTTCTTGTTGTTTTGACATCATCTGCCCACTCCTTAGTGCTGATATCCATCCGCGCATTCAAGGATCGTGCGCGTTTTCTTATCTTCGATACTGTCTTCTGCAGTTTTTTCGCATCACCATTTCCTAGCATCCCTGGAAATTGCCCTAGGTTATTCCGTTTGAGACTGATTTTAGCATACCGCTCATTCTCATTTAGGTATTTTTTGAAGAGCCACTGCACGAATATCGATTCGTTCTTCTTCGTCTGCGACCTCTCGAGTGCGGTATAGTAGCTGCTCCTGTTCTTGTACTCAATGTTGAGCATAGGGTATCCGTGCTTATGAAGGACGAAGTTCATGAGGAGCCTGCTGATGCGCCCGTTTCCATCCCCAAACGGATGTATGGTGACAAACCTCAGATGGACTAGCGCGGCCAGCTCGACCGGATGCATCCGCGCTTTTTCGCGGTCGTACCACCTGAAAAACTCCCTTAATAGCGGATATATCTCAACAGGGCTAGGAGGAAGGAATCTGCTGCCTGATATTCCTACCTGGTAATCCCTGAGCTTGCCGGCTATGCGTGGTTTCGTATCCTCGAATACTTCCCTGTGCCATTCAAGCATTATGCTCATAGTCAGGTCCTTCTTGTAAGCCAGTACCTCGTAGAACACCTTCCGGTGCGCCTCGGCTTCCTTTATGTCGCTCAGTGGCCTGCCTGGAGGTGTTGTGCCCCTTTCAAGCAGCGCGCCTGTCTCCCTCAAGGTCAGTCGTGAACCCTCTATCCTGTTCGTGTCGTAAGTGAACTGGACCGCAAAGCGCTCGGTCTCCTTTTTTTCTATCTCCGCAGGAAGTGCGCGCCTCTCTTTCGAATATGCCTCCTTTATCTCGTCAAAGCGCGAGAACCACCTCTCCTTGTATATTGCGAATACGAAGTCGTTCTTCAGGGCGGTGAGGTCATTGGATTTCGGCTTCTTCGTTCCGAGATAAACTTCCTGGTACTTCACCTTTCCGTTCGCTCTGTAGGTATGACCCAGATAGTAATATGTTCTTCCCCCTATCTTCTTCTCCTTCAGTGTGACCATAGATTGGCTTACCCTTACAAATATATAAATATTTCATTTTAAGCCTAAATGTAAGGGTAAGCTTTTGGGACTATCTCGGCACACCGAAAGACAAGAACGGCTATGCCCTCTTCCTTATGATGGGCCCGAGAACGCTCTCGAGGTTCGCGGCCTTCTCGACTGCCACGACCGCTACCTTCTGCTCTTCCATGACCTTGTCCGCGTTCGACAGGACATAGCACAGGTGGTGGAACGGCGTGACGGCCGAAACCTCTATGGTGGGATGCCGGTAATCGAATGATAAAAGGACCAAGGGCTCGACGCTTAAGAAGAACTTGGACGCATTTTCCGTGCCGGACATGTTTACGCTGCTTGCAAGTTCCTCCTTGACCTTGGCGAGCTTCTCGGGATTCGACCACTGCTCGAGCATCTGCCTGTTGCGGTACACCAGGCCGTAATAGTCATCGACCCTGACCAATGACGCGCTTACGCAGCTGCCGTAGCATATCCTCTCGTCGACGCTGGTGGCCACGTTGTACCTTTTCGACAGCGCCAGAACCATCCTCATGCCTTCCGCATCGTCCAGGGTCACTGTCCCTTCGATTTCTTCTATTGATTTTGCTTTGGTTTCTGCCATGGAATATCACCCGTCATTTCCTGTGCACGGGCGGGAGTATCGCATATTTCTCTATCAGATAACGAATACGAATCGGTTTCTGTATATTTAAGCATTGTCCACAAGTACGTCAGGGACGCCTTATGCGAATGACCGCGAAGGATATTGCCCCGTTCTTCTTCACTTCCCTGCTGACTATGACCTCCTCTCTCGGCGGCTCCGAAGGCGCAAACGCCCTCGCGGCTATGTCGGGCCTCAGCGCCAAGGTGCAGCCCGCTACCGCCCTAAGGCTGTTGGCGTACTGCGAATCCTTGAATGCACCGTCACTGGACATCGAGATCACGATATTTGCGTTCAGTCGCAGCGCTTTACGGTAGTCAGCGCGCCCTCGAAAGGTCCGAACTTGTTCCCTACAAGTTCCCTTAGGTGTCTCATCTCTGCGAGCGCGCCCGCATCGGAGGCGCATGCGTCGCCGTTTTCCAAAATTTCTTCGACAATCGATCCGATCGAAGTGGGAAGGAACTGTGCGGGGGTAGACCTCGCGTATGCGTCGTAAAGTGCCTCGGCGCGCTTGCCGTCAATCCGAACGGTTGCGCTCAGAGACTTGCCCGCTTCCGTCCTGCAGCGCGTTTCATTTACTGCGAACTTCGCGGACCCTTCGGCAAACGCAACGTCCAAGGTAAGAGCGGGATGCTCGGATTTGGCGCGGGCAAAGTGCTGCTGGGCAAACGAATCGTATTGGGACAGAACGTAAACGGCGCCGGCGGCGTTTTGAGCTTTCAGTTCGAACACGG